>JAAYGB010000028.1 GCA_012727955.1 Bacillota bacterium | reverse complement strand
TTATGTGTTCTAGGTTTTCTAGTTTTCCTATAATGTCAAAATTCACAATAACTGTATTATATTCACCCATATTAAGTGGATCCAGGTCTTTGCCAAGGACAGCAAAGGTCAAGTAGTCCATGTTGGCACCTTCGATTTTGGTCCTACTTATGGAGATCCAAAGGTGACTTTCCCGATGAAGTTATCCAGCACCTCCACGGTATATGCCATTGAGTACTGCAACATCCACGGTCTGTGGGAGAGTGCCGTTGAGATCATAGTAGAGTAAAGAACATCGAACTGATAGGCTATGTACAGAAGGGGTGAAAGCCGTCCCGCAACTTGCGAGACGGCTTTCGTTCCGTTACATTATCGATCCACCTGGCTGTTTAATCGGCCAAGTAGTATTGCTCCGGCCACGTATTGCCCGGAGTCTTCTGCAGCCAGTCGGAGACTGCTACCTCCGGTACGTTCCGCATCCGATTGCTGATAATCACAATGTGGGGTAGGTCGCCAACGGTACCAATGTACCAGAGCTGCTCATTGTTGAGCTTTACCAGCTCCTGCATTAATCCAGCGATCTCGTCTACGTCGGCAGCGTTCTTCACCTTACCATACAGGTCATAGGCTTGCCGAATTGGACCTGCGGGAGGCTCCTCTCCAGTTCTACCTTGAGTGACAAACCAGCGGAACCAGGGGGAATCTACACCCTGACCCCGTCCCGGCAGCAGGAATAAGGGATCGACGTCAGGAGTAAGTCCTCGGTCGTTGGTCCAAGGCGACATCTCAAAGTCTAGCCCATTGGCTCTTTCCTCGAACAGAGTCCGTTCCAGGACCGAAACAATGACCCGAATGCCGATGTCCTTCCAGTAGTCGACGGCCAGTTCTGCTGCCTTAGTCCAAGGCCCGAAGGCAGGAGTGAGGGTGAAGTTGATGGTCAGGCGTCGACCATCGGGAAGCAGGCGATATCCCTCGGAATCCCGTCTAGTCAGGCCAATTTCATCGAGGAGTCGATTGGCTTCGGCGACATCACGCTCAACGTAGTTGAGGTCAGAGCCCTCAACAAAGAAGGGCGAGCTGGGGATGACGCCGCCTTGGCGAGCCCGACCCAGACCGAGATAGGCCAGTTCATTCATCTCTTCCCGATCTATGGCCAAGGACATGGCCCGGCGGAACCGAACGTCCATGAACAGTTCCCTGAGACCCTCATCTTTGCACCAGGGGTTGAAATAGATCACGAAGTTGCTGGGCTCAGCAGATTGCCACATCAGGATACGGAAATTGTTCCGCTCCATGTTGTCGGCAAAGACCGGCAAGTTATCCCAAAGCAAATGACGCAGTTGCATATCAATTTCGCCGGCTGCTGCCTTCAAGTTGAGTACTTGGATGTTATCTACAATATCGTGGGTGATGCGATCAATATAAGGTAGTTGATTACCTTCGGCATCTACCTTCCAGTAATAGGGATTCCGCTCCGCTACGACAGTGGTAGCCGGAGAAGGTACGGTGATGATCCAAGCCCAGATCACGGGACACTCAGGATTGAACCTTGGATCCCGCTTTGCATTGAAGTTCTGGAACCACATCTCCAAACCAGCTTCCACCGCTAGTGCATTGGCCTTTTCTAAGCCCACATAGTTGGGATGGAATTTGCTGAGATAATGTTTCGGATATTGCGTAACTCCTTCTCCCTGATAGGCCATCTGCCGGATGAACAGAGCATAGGGAGACGGGAATTCAAACTGGATTGTATACTGATCCAGCTTGCGAAATTCCGCCAGCTGTCCATTGATCGTGAGCCATTCGGGATACACTGGAGTTAGCTCGGGATTGAGAACTACGTCATTCCACCAGAATTCAAAGTCATCGGCGGTGAAGGGATGGCCATCGGACCATTTCATACCCTCCCGCAGGTAGAAGGTAAAGGTCCGACCGTCCTCGCTAATCTCGTATCTCTCGGCCACGTTGGGAATTACGTCGGAGCCATCGGCGTTCCAGCGCACCAGGGTCTCGTATGTGAGTCTGGCATTAGTCTGTATGTCCGTTGGGCTAAGGGCAGCCCTGCGCCAGGTTCCACCATACTGGCCAATCTCATCGACCACATCAACTACGCAGGGTTTCTTCGGCAGTCTCTCCTCAACGGGTGGCAACTTGCCTTCCTTTACCCGTTCTGCCAACATCGGTGCCTCGTTATACCCAAGGGCAACGGCGGAAAATGTCAGCACTAGAACCAGAGCAAAGAATAAAGCTTTTCTCACTTAATATTTCCCCCTTTCGGATTTTTCTCATAACTTACCTGAAAAAAATGCCTTTTCCTCCCTACTCCTTTGCATCACCTCCTTAACTATCCGGTGTATCAACACTATAGCTGCCAGGGGTGAGTGGGAATAACAGCTGGTCGCCACTATTCCATTGATCACACCCCAAAGGCTTCCTACTGTCTCACCTAATCTTCCTTTGAACCACACTTCCAAGCCAGCCTTAGCTGCTAAGTTAGGATGGAATTGCTTGAGATAGTGCTTTTGATAACCTACCATCAACTCACCGGTGAAGGCCAATTGCCGCAGGAACAGGAGTAGGGAAAGGGAAACTCCCATTGGATGGATGGTCATCCAGCTTGTGGAACTCCGGTAACAGCTCGCTGATGATCAGCCAATTCGGAGGCACTGGAGTCAATTCTTTGTTAAGAAACGCCGGTAGGTCCAATGGTAGCGCGGTGCCAAGTTCCACCATATCGGCCGATCTTATCGACAACTCAACTACCAGGGGTTCCTTGGGCAGTCTTTCCTCCTCGGGCGGCAGCTTACCCTGCTCCACCAATCTCGCTAACATCGGGGCCTCGTTATAGCCCAATGCCACTCTTGAAGGGGCCAACACTAGAGCTTGGGCAAAGAACACTACTCTTTTCGCTATCTTGTCTCCCTTCGGAATGTTCCGACATTTTAGCGGAAAAAAATACGCTCTTCTTTCCTGCCACCTGACAAACTAGAACACTTTAGATAATTGTACAACGTGGTTAACTGGGGGAAGCAGCGGGTTGCCCCGCCACTTCCGCCCAGAGTTCTGCCCACTTCTACTCGGCGAAGAAGTATTGCTCAATCCAGGTGTTGCCCGGAGTCTTCTGCAACCAGTCGGAAACTGCCACTTCCGGTACGTTGCGCATCTTGTTGCTGACAATCACAACGTGGGGTAGGTCACCAACGGTGCCGATGTACCAGAGGTTTTCCATGTTCAGAAGGATCAGTTCCCGCATCAACTCGGCAATCTCGTCAACGTCGGAGGAGTTCTTCACCTGAGCATAGATGTCATAGGCTCGCCGCTCAGGACCCGCCGGAGGCTCCTCGCCGCGGACTCCATTCGTGTAGAACCAGTTGAACCAGGGAGAGTCTACCGACTGTCCTCGACCTGGGAGCAACAGCAAGGGCTCAACGTCAGGGGTGAGTCCCCGGTCGTTGGTCCAGGCTGACATCTCAAAGTCTAGCGCCATAGCTCTTTCCTGGAACAGAGTTCTTTCGATGACGGAAATCACAACGCGAACACCAATATCCTTCCAGTAGTCAACCAGCAGCTCCGCGGCCTTCGTCCAAGGACCAAAGGCAGGAGTAATGGTGAAGTTGATGGTTAACCGCCTACCGTCGGGACGCAGACGATAGCCCTCGGAATCCCGCTGAGTTAGTCCGATTTCATCGAGCAAGCGGTTGGCTTCGGCCAGATCCCTTTCGGTGTAGTACAATTCACTACCTTCGACGTGGAAGGGAGAACTGGTGATAACTCCACCTTGACGGGCGCGTCCAAGACCGAGATAGGCCAAGTCGTTCATCTCTTCTCGATCAATGGCCAGGGACATTGCCCGACGGAAGCGAACGTCTCGGAATAGGCTCCGTAGCGCTTCATCCTCAATAAAGGGATTGAAGTAAATTGCGAAGTTACTGGGCTCAGCAGCCTGCCACATCAGGATGCGGTAGTTGTTCCGCTCCATGTTGTCGGCAAAGACCGGCAAGTTGTCCCACAGAATATGACGCAACTGCATGTCAATCTCTCCGGCCGCGGCCTTGAGATTGAGCACTTCGATGTTGTCCACAATGTCGTGGGTCACCCGGTCAATGTAGGGCAGCTGGTTGCCTTCAGGGTCTACCTTCCAGTAGTAGGGATTACGCTCCGCTACGATGGTGGTAGCTGGGGAAGGTACCGTAATTCTCCAAGCCCAAATCACCGGACACTCGGGATTGAATCTCGAATCCCGTTTAGCATTGAAGTTCTGGAACCACAGCTCCAAGCCAGCCTCCTTAGCCAGAGCGTTAGCTTTCTCCACCCCTACATAGTTAGGATGGAACTGTTTGAGATAGTGCCCAGGATACCAGGCCACCATCTCTTCGCTCCGGAAGGCCAACTGACGAATAAACAGTGCGTAGGGAGACGGGAACTCCCATTGGATGGTATAATCATCGAGCTTACGGAACTCCGGCAACTGCCCATTGATAGTAAGCCATTCGGGAATCGCCGGGGTCAATTCTTCGTTGAGAATGACATCATTCCAGTAGAACTCCCAATCATCGGCGGTGAAGGGATGCCCATCGGACCACTTCATCCCTTCTCGCAAATAAAAGGTAAAAATACGACCGTCTTCGCTGATGTCCCAGCTCTTGGCGATATTAGGAACCACGTCAGAACCGTCGGCATTCCATCTGACTAGTCCCTCATAGGCCAAGCGGGCCACGAACTGTACATCGGTGGGGCCAATGGCTGCTCGCCGCCAAGTTCCACCATACCGACCAATTTCCTCAAGGACCTCTACAACCAAAGGCTCTTTCGGCAATCTCTCCTCAACTGGTGGTAGCTTGCCTTGCTTCACCAATTCCGCCAACATCGGGGCCTCGTTATAGCCAAAGGCTACGGTTGTAAATGCCAATACTAGAATCAGAGACAGTAGGATACTTTTTCTCATTGTTTCTGCTTTCTCTCCCTTCTGTATTGTCTGACAATTGCAGTTGAGGATGAGCCGCTTGCTTCTCCCCATCACCTCCTTGTTGTTACTAAACTCCCAAACTTATCTCAGGTATGGTGGGAGTACCTTTCAACTTGCACTCCCACCACCATTTGCACTATGCACCCCGCTCCAGCTCCCGACCGACACCCTGCAGCTCTAGTTCCCTAGCAAAGTGACAAGCTACGGTATGAGGCAATTCACCGGGATCCGCGACATTAATCAACGGCGGCTCCTCTTCTCGACACTTCGCTTGCGCATACTTGCAGCGAGGATGGAAAGCACATCCCGTCGGGCGATTGGAGGGGTCAGCCACCTCGCCTTCAAGAATCATCCGCTCCAGCTTGTATCTGGGATCGGGACGGGGAACCGCCGACAACAAGGCTTCACAGTAGGGATGCTTTGGACTGTGGAATAGCGTTTCAGTTTCAGCCACTTCCACAATCTTGCCAACGTACATCACTGCCACTCGGTCACAGATATGTTCAACTACGCCCAAGTCATGGGCAATGAAGATGTAGGTCAGATTAAACTGCTCCTGCAGGTCTTGCAGCAGATTGAGCACCTGGGCCTGAATCGACACGTCTAGAGCCGAAACCGACTCGTCGGCAATCACCAATTCCGGATTTAAAGCCAGGGCCCTGGCAATCCCAATCCGCTGCCGCTGCCCTCCACTAAAGGCGTGGGGATAGCGAACCATATAACGGGGATCGAGACCAACCACCTTCAGCAGCTCTGCTACCCGGTCTTCCCGCTCTTGAGCACTGCCGATGTTGTAGCACACCAAGGGTTCGGAGATAATCTCCTTTACTGTCATCCGGGGATTTAGCGAGGAGTAGGGATCTTGGAAGATCATCTGCATGTGCTTTCGCATCTCTCGCAGTTCAACCCGGTCCAATTCCACGATGTCCACTACTGAGCCGTCGGCAGTATGGTAGAGAATTTCCCCACCCGTCGGCTCGATAGCCCGTAGGATCGTCCGCCCGGTGGTGGTTTTTCCACAACCACTTTCGCCCACCAAGCCTAGAGTCTCACCATGGCGGACTTCAAAGGTCACGCCATCAACGGCCTTCACATCGCCGACGTGTTTGCGGAAAACTCCTCTGCGAATAGGAAAGTATTTTTTCAAGTCCTTTACTTCAAGCAGATATTCGCGGGTCCCTTTCATCGGCCAGCCACTCCTTCCGCAGTAGAATCAGTACCGGTGGAATACAACAGGCAGCTGACCTGATGCCCCTCCGACACTTGAACCGGGCGGGGAACCTGTCGATCGCAAACACCCTTCACAAACTGTGGGCAGCGAGGATGGAAGGAACATCCCGGCACCTGCACAAAGGGATCGGGAATGCTACCCTTAATGGCATAGAGACGTTCACCGGTCTTCTCGCCCACTCTCGGAACCGACTTGAGCAAGGCCTGGGTATATGGATGCTTTGGATTGTGGAAGATATCATCAGTCGAAGCCAGCTCCACAATCTTGCCCAGATACATCACCGCTACTCGATGGGACATGGCAGCCACCACGCCCAGGTTATGGGTAATCATCAACACCGTCATATTCAACTGTTGCTGTAACCGCTGAATTAGTTCCAGAATCTGCGCCTGAATAGTCACGTCCAATGCCGTGGTCGGCTCGTCGGCGATCAATATACTAGGGTTGCAGGACAGAGCCATAGCAATCATTGCCCTTTGCCGCATACCCCCACTCATTTCAAAGGGATATGAATCTACCCTGGTCTTCGCATCGGGAATGCCCACCAAGTATAACATCTCAATGGCCCGTTCCCTAGCTTCTTCCTTGGTTACATCTTGGTGCAACCGAACCGCTTCTCCGATCTGATCGCCGATGGTATGAATGGGACTCAAAGATGTCATCGGTTCTTGGAAAATCATCGCGATATCTGGGCCCCGAATGTCGAGAATTTCGGGACTGTCGGGATGCAAAGCAGTGATATTAATATCCCTGACTCCTGATTCCTCCCGGCGATACAGATGCACCTCACCCTTGACAATCTTGCCAGGGAAGGGAACCATTTGCATGATCGCTCTGGCGGTCATACTCTTACCGCAACCACTTTCTCCCACCAAACCCAGGGTTTCACCCCGATACAACTCCATATCTACTCCGTTCAGGGCCCGCACTGTTCCTTCACGGGTGGTAAAGTGTACATGCAGGTCGTGAACAGACAACAACTTTTCCTGCTGCATAGCCCACACTCCTTCGTATCCTCGTTTCCCGTATTAGGTGGCAGTGGAGTAAGGATCCGCTGCGTCTCGCAATCCGTCACCCACGAAGTTGAAGGCGAGGACAGCTAAGACAACGAACAGGGCCGGGAACATCAGCCACGGTGCCAACGCTACAGCATGGATGTTCTGGGCGTCCTGCAGTAACACTCCCCAACTAATCACGGGGGGCCGCAAACCTACGCCAAGGAAGCTCAACGATGTTTCCGACAAAATCATGTTGGGGATCGACAGCGTTACGGAAGCGATAATATGACTCAAGAAGGAAGGTAGCAAGTGTCTACCGATGATTCTAGCTTCCGACGCCCCCGACAATTTTGCCGCCATCACAAAGTCCTCACTGCGCAGGGACAAGAACCGTCCCCGAACAACTCGGGCTAGGTTGGTCCACCCGATGAAGGACAGAATAATCGTGATTCCAAAATACACCAGCAACGGGGACCAATCCGCCGGCAACGCCGCTGCCAGTGTCATCCAAAGAGGAATCGGGGGAAAGGCCCTGATGATCTCAATCATTCTTTGCACCACTAGGTCAACGGTGCCGCCAAAGTACCCGGAAATACCGCCCATGATAATACCGATGAGCAGTGACAGGAACACACCAACCAGTCCAATGGACAGCGACACCCTAGCGCCATAGATGATCCGGGAGAACAAATCCCTTCCCAATTGGTCAGTTCCCATCAGGAATAGAGCTCCACCATCCTCCGTTCCAAAGAGGTGCAAGTCTGTCTTAAACAGTCCCAGCAACTTGTACTCATGTCCTCTGACAAAGAAATATATGGGATACTTTTGACTCTTGTCCAGAACATAAGTACGTTGGAAGGTTTTCATATCTAGCTGGCTCTTCATTCCGTATACAAAGGGACGCAACGAGAAGCCATCTTCATCGACGAATTTTGGCAACTGCGGCGGTGCGAAGGGTTTTCCCGTCCGGAGGTGAGGATCAAAGGGAATTATAAAGTCGCCAAAGAGAGCACACATGTATAGGAGAATAACCACCACGCCAGCAACTACGGCAGCCCTATGACGCAGGAACTTCCACCACATCAACCTCCACTGCGAGGCGACAAAAACCCGCTCTTCCGCCGAAACCACAGCAGTATCCTTTTCCACAGGATTGGGATTAGGTTGCGTTGCCGGATTTCCAACTGGACGATCTGTTGCCATGACTTATTCACTCCCCTGTAATAAACTCATAGTCACGTGTTCTTAGTCGTATCTAATCCTTGGGTCAAGCCAAGCCAAGAGAATGTCGGATAGTAACATACCTATCACCGTCAAACTTGCCAGCATTAAGAGGAAGCTTCCCGCCAGGTACATGTCCTGGCTCAAAAGTGCTCGCAAGAGCAAGGGACCCGTGGTAGGCAGACTGAGAACAACCGATGTGATAGTAGACCCAGATACAATTTGCGGAAGAACAAAACCGATTGTACTGACAAAGGGGTTTAGGGCTACCCGAACAGGGTATTTGAGAATTACCTTGTAATTTTTCAGACCCTTGGCCCGAGCTGTCTCAACATAGGGCTTGCGTAGTTCGTCGAGCAAGTTAGCACGCATGGTCCGGATCAACCCGGCAGTGCTGGCCATACCAATGATGATCATCGGAATAATCAGGTGCCGGAGCATGTCAACGACCTTATCCCAATTCCAAGGAGCATCGACGTATTCCGGTGAAAACAGTCCACCGACGCTTAGGCCAAAGTATCGATTGGCAAAATACATTAATACTAAGGCCAACATGAATCCGGGAACCGACAAGCCTAAGAACCCAATGAAGGTAAATATATAGTCGAAGGCGGAATACTGTCTCACCGCTGAGAAAATCCCGATGGGCAGCGCCACCACCCAGGAAAAGAGCAATGAACTGATGGACACTACCATAGTCAACGCCAGACGCTCGCCAATCAGACTGGAAACAGGCTGATTCCACTCAAAGGAATAACCGAAGTTGCCACGCAAAACCCCGGTAATCCACTTCCAGTATTGCAGGTACCATGGTTGATCCAAGCCATACTGTTTTCTTAAGGCTTCAACCAATGCTGCGTCCACGGCGTCACCACTTTGCGACAATTGAGCGATGTAACTTGACAAGTAGTCACCCGGCGGCAACTGAATCAAGATGAAGCAGATAAGCGAAATCACGAGCAGCGTTGGGATCATGTATAGTACCCTACGGGCGATAAAGGCTAACATTGTCAATCTCCACCTCTTTTCTCAAGAATCTTTTGCATCCATTGCTAGGACTAGCTAACCTCGAACGGAACTGCACCCCCTTCATATTGGCCCCAGTTGTGTTCAGGGTTTCCGACGCAACGAGACCAAATATTTGCTCGTCAGTAACAAAGTTTTAACCCCTAACTATTTGGTTTTCCCTCCTCTGACAATTCCCTCTTTTTTATTTTCATTTTTCTTCCCATTCTTTCGTGCTTTTTATATTGTCACACCCTTCAGGTTTATCCAACAATAAAAGCCCATCCGTAGGGCTCTAACTCCCTATGGATGGGCCTAATTGTCTTATTTCTTCTAATTATTTAAATACTCTGCCTCTATAATTATGCATTACCTGTGGCAACCAGGTCAATCTGTAGTACCCTTCTCAAGAAGGGCCAGGCCGCCAAGGCTTGGGGGAGGGGAAGGGGCGCTTTGGTCACTTGTTCAATGGTTACTGCCGTCATTGGCAGACCAGGCTTCATCGGCCGAATCCTCTTTTCGGCAATTATGAAGGGCTGTTCATAGCGCATGACATCGGATTCTCCATTGGGACCGATCAAAGCCCAACCGGAAACAAATCTTGCCGTCCTCTTTTCCAGGGGCACTCCCTCAAGTCGCTTCAACAAATAATCTAACCAGGTATCATCGTCAACGGTATCGGGAAACCGACCGTTCCACCGCCGGGCCTGTATTCCCGGCTCTCCACCTAAGGCATCAATCTCAAGACCGGCATCATCGCCGAGGACAATAGTGCCTGGCTGCCAATGGGCCCTAGCTTTCAGCAACGCGTTTTCTTCGGGAGTAACTGCGTGCTCCTCAATCTTTAGGGCAGTGACGCTGTCCACTGGCCGACAGGCAATGCCCAATTCTGCAAAGGCCATGGTGAAGTTTCTAATCTTTCCGGGATTCTTGCTGGCTAGCAAAACACATCTAGTAGACATCCTCATCCCAACCCTTTGTCAATAAAATCCTCACGAAACGTTCTTTGGTTGTTGTCACTTACTGTCTATCCCTTCTTGTTCGAAAGGCAAATACTTTGTCCTTCTTTGCTGGCGAAGTAAAGCCTTCCTCGCTGGCTCAAGAACTGGCATACTTTGTCAATTTATGCATGGATATGCATACTGTATACAATAAACATACAGCCTCCCCCTTGCTGTCCACGGCCCCGCGGTGTCCCTTTTCGCATCGTTATACCTGCTTCTTATCGAACTTCGACACTTTCCGGCCCTTTCAAGTGTAAAGTTCTAGTTACGTACCTTCCCAAGCTCACCAAACAGTGGTAGAATATACAGACATAAAATGAATTCATATATTTATCCGTTAGGAACTGTTGACGTAAGGAGTGGAAGACATTGTTGAGGTACATTCAGCGCCGGCTCTTGATGTTGCTGCCGGTTCTTCTGGGGATATCAGTTATCGTGTTTCTGGTAATGCATCTAGCCCCTGGAGATCCAGCCCTCATTTTGGCAGGCCCAACGGCAACGGCCAGTGAGATTGCAGCTATTCGTGAGAAGCTGGGACTCAATGAGCCAATCTATGTGCAGTACTGGCGCTTCCTTAGTAATGCGCTGCGAGGGGATTTGGGAGAGTCAGTTCAGTCCGGTGAGTCGGTATCAGCCATGTTGGCCCAACGCTTTCCCAACACCGTTGCCTTGGCGGTGGCAGCAATGATTGTCGCCATGATCATTGGACTTACCAGCGGCATCATTGCCGCCGTGAAAAAGGGTTCGGTCTTTGACTCAGCCAGTATGGTCACAGCCCTCTTGGGAATCTCCTTGCCTAACTTCTGGCTCGGTTTGATGCTGATGCTGATTTTCGCCGTGCGCCTTCGTTGGTTTCCCGTCGCGGGTTACAACGGCCAGTGGTGGACGGTTACTGGAATCAAACAATTGACGTTACCAGCCATCACCCTGGGAGTTCAGACCGCAGCCTTGCTCGCACGGATTACCCGCTCTTCTATGCTCGAAGTGATGCGTGCGGATTTTGTGCGCACCGCCCGAGCCAAGGGGCTGAGCCAAATGGTGACCATTGGCAAGCATGTATTTCGCAATGCCCTCATTCCCGTTGCCACCGTGATTGGAATTAACTTCGGCGGTCTCCTGGGTGGTACCGTAGTAACGGAGTCGGTCTTCGCCATTAACGGTGTTGGACGGACAATGGTGCAGGCCATTACTTCCCGGGACTTTCCCGTGGTTCAGGGAGCTGTGCTGCTGGTGGCTTCTACCTTCGTCCTCATGAACCTGTTGGTTGACGTAATGTATGCGGTCCTAGATCCCAGAATTCGCTATGACTAAGGAGGTGACTAGTCATGTCAACGGATGTCGTCCTCAACCAGAATAGGGCACAAACAGAGGATCAATATGAAAGCATTAGCCAAGGCCGACGGGCGTGGCGACGCCTGCGACGCAACAGATCGGCAATGTTTGGACTTCTAGTTCTTTTTCTCTTGGTGTTTGCCGCAATTTCTGCCGATTGGCTCGCACCCTACGATCCTCTCGAGCAAAATCTGATTAACCGTTTCAAACCCATTGGAACTCCAGGACATTTATTGGGAACCGATGCCTTTGGCCGGGATATCTTAAGCCGAGTGATTCACGGTTCCAGAATCTCACTGGTGGTGGGAGTCTCCTCCGTAGGGTTGGGACTTGTCTTTGGAGTCACTTTAGGCCTCATAGCTGGATACTACCCAAAGGCCGATAACATTATCATGCGTTTCATCGATGTGCTGCTGGCCTTTCCCGGTGTCTTACTGGCCATCGCGATTGTGGCCGCGTTGGGTCCAAGCACCTGGAATGTAGTCATCGCCATCGGAATCTGGTCGATCCCCACCTTCGCTAGGGTGGTCAGAGGTCAAGTGCTTGCCGTCAAGAGTCAGGAGTATGTGACTGCAACCAAAGCCATTGGCTGCAGAGACTACCGAATTCTGTTCAGGCATATTCTACCTAACTGTCTTGCACCGGTGATTGTGTATTCATCGATGCGAATAGCATCATCCATTATGTCCACGGCCACTTTGAGCTTCTTGGGCCTTGGGGCGCAGCCTCCCACACCGGAGTGGGGCGCAATGATTGCCGAAGGCCGAGCCTTCTTGTACAACGCTCCACACATAGCCATTGTGCCGGGATTTGCCATTGCCATAGTGGTCTTTGGCTTTAACCTGTTGGGCGATGGACTACGGGATGCCCTGGATCCCAACCTGTCCGATGTCTAATCAAGGTCATTGTTTGAACTGTAAGGTGACATCAGCTGCACCTTATGGGATAGAACTTCATAATCACAGAAGGAAAAGGAGATGAAGGTAAGTGCAAAAGAGGTTAGTTGTCCTAATCACCGTCGCGTTGTTAGTCCTTAGCGTTGCTGGTACCGCCATGGCAGAGAAGGTACTCGTCTATGGAGCCGCTGCCGGTCCCGTTGGTTTGTCACCGAGCCTAACCAATGACTCCGCGTCCTCCAATGCTAACTCGCAGATGTATGAGACGCTATTTCGCCGTAACTATGAGACCAACGAAATCGAACCACTATTAGCCCTTTCCTACGAAAACCCCGACGACACCACCTATGTCATCAAACTCCGGGAGGGCGTGAAGTTCCACGATGGCACCGACTTTAACGCTGCCGCAGTCAAGTTTACCATTGAGCGCATGATGGATCCTGCCGTCGCTTCCCCCCGAGCAAGCCTATGGGAAAGTGTGGAATCCGTTGAGGTAGCCGATGAACATACCGTGGTCATCAAACTTAAGCGGCCCGATGGTCTCTTCTTGGCTAACCTGACCCATGACAACTCTGCCATCGTCAGCCCCACCGCGGTCGCTAAGTATGGCAACTTGATGCAGAACCCCGTGGGAACGGGCCCCTTCAAGTTTGAGAGTATGGTAACCAATGATTCCTTGACCATGGTTCGCAACGATGATTATTGGGGCACCCCGGCCAAACTGGATAAGATCGTCTTCCGGGTAATCCCCGAGGCAGCCACTCGGATCGCGATGTTGGAGACCGGTGAGGTTGACTTTATCGACAACATCCCACCGGAGCAATTGCCGAGACTGCAGTTTAACCCCGATATCAGAGTCCAGACCAGTACTGGAACTCCGATTCGCTACCTAAGCTTCAACTTTGACAAAGAGCCCTGGAAGAACAAACTGGTCCGTCAAGCCGTCGCCTATGCCTTGGACATCGATGCTCTCGTCAGTACCTTCGATGGTTTGGCTGTCCGCTCCGACAGCATCATCGGACCCCAGGTCTTTGGCTATAAGCCGGAAGCTGAAGAGCACGGCTATGAGTACAATCCTGAGAAGAGTAAGGCATTGCTGGCTCAAGCTGGATTCCCCAATGGCTTCAGAACCACCCTCTGGGCCAGCAACAGTTCTGAGGACTACGTCAGGGCTGCCCAGATCATCCAGGCACAGCTGAGACAAGTAGGCATTCAGGCTGATCTAAAGATACTGGATTGGGGCGCCTATCTCGATGCGACCCTGACCGGCGAAACCGACATGTTCTTGCTGGGATGGTCTAACCTAACCCAGGATGGCAGCGGAATGCTGTATCCTAACCTGCACAGTGCCAACGCCGGAGCCTCAAACCGGAGCTTCTATCGAAATCCAGAAGCGGACAAACTCATTGAGGCAAGTCAGCTGAGCATTGACCAAGACGAGCGTCTGGAACTGCTGCACCAGGCAAATCTATTCTTGATGGAAGACGTGGCTATGGTACCTCTGTGGCATCAAGTGAATACCATTGCCATGCGTGAACGAGTCACAGGACTTATCCAAGGTCCCACTGCCGACTGGGAGCTCTACCCCGTCGACGTTCGATAGAAATACAACTTAGATTAAAATTACAACCTCCAAACCAGTCCAAAAAACACCGGGTCCCTTTGACCCGGTGTTTTCCTATCCTCGTATTCCTCTAGCCTTCCCGGTTATACTAACCAAAGTTGGTTGCCAGACCAAGAAGTAGTGTTACCATCAGAGGTGAGTGCGATGAAACCTAGACAGTTCACCCGACTTCCGCAACACATTGGGATCATTCCCGATGGCAATCGCCGCTGGGCCGAAGCCCAGGGGCTACCCAAACACGCCGGCTATGATCATGGTATTGCCCCAGGAGTACAACTCTACAACCTGTGCCGAGAGCTTGGGATCGAGGAAGTCACCTTCTATGGATTTACCCAGGACAACACCAAAAGGCCTGCCGTTCAGACTAGAGCCTTCCAACGGGCCTGCGTCAAGTCCGTGGAAATCCTCAGCCACCTGGATGCCAGGTTGCTGGTCATCGGCAACAGCGATTCTCCTCTCTTTCCCAAGGAGCTAATCCCCTACCGAACCCGTCAAGTATTTGGACCCGGTTCCATCAAAGTCAACTTCCTAGTCAACTACGGCTGGCGCTGGGACCTAGACTGGGGTCTAGAGCGGCAGAGAATCCACGGCGGCAGACTGGTGGATAACATTGCCTCGGCAGACATCTCCCGGGTGGATCTGATCATTCGCTGGGGTGGCCGTCGACGGCTGTCGGGATTTCTTCCCGTCCAGTCGATCTATGCCGATTTCTATGTGGTCGACGCCTATTGGCCGGACTTTGTCCCAGAACATTTCTATCAAGCCCTAGAGTGGTATCAGACTCAGGATGTTACCCTGGGAGGGTAGCTCCTAGTACTTGTTCTTGAATCTCCTTCAGGTTCTTGATATTTTCCGTTACCCGGACCTGGCAGATTTCTGACCAGTTGGCCCGTTCCACCGGCGCTACCTCACCCCGTTGGATTCGGATTTCCGTTTCCATTGCCAGTTGTTGGAGGCTAGCCAGCTCCTGTCCCGTTAAGTCGGGAAAGCGAGACAGAAAAGTGGAACGAAAATACGGAAGGACAAAGGAGCCACCATGATCCTCTATGGATAACTTAACCCCTGGCGTAAGGCGGGCCAGCATCGGGATAATGGCCTGCCAATCCACTGAACCCCTTCCTATGGGGGTGGTAAAGGTTTCAAATCCCTCCTCGTGGAGTCGAATACAACCATCCTTAGCATGGGTGGCCACCACCCAGGGCAACACTCGACGGGTTGCCCAGACCGGGTTTTCCAACATTGTCAACAGATTCATCGTATCCAGACAAATACCCAGCCCTTCGCCAGGGTTAACCCCTACCTGTTCAAACACCCGCAACAGCTCAAAGGTGGTGAACTCAAAGTGGGTTTCGATAGCTAAAGTTACTCCATGATCCTGCAGAATCGGTACCGCTTGCCGCAACTGCTCCACCATTTCCTCTAGCATCACTTCGGTGGCAGGCAAACGATTATGCCATCGCATCAAACCCCCAGAACAGGAGCGCACCACTGTGGCTCCCAACTCCTTAGCCTCCAAAACAGCGGTAATAATGGAATCTAGAACCGGTTGCCAACAGCCACTGGACAAATCAAAGGGAATATGACGGGCCCGCCCCCATTCAATGTACATGTTCTCCGCCCGGGCAAACTCCCCCAATTCCCTGAGAAACCCAAGGTCAATCTCCTGCCCAGGCTCTGAATACTCCGGGAGCGCGGTGAACTGTACCCCTGCCCCGCCTCGGGCCTTTGTCCACTGCAGAATTTCAAAGGAATTGAGATCCTGGGATACCAAGCAGTAGCTGTCGATGCCAACGGGCATCGGTTTTACTTCCATCTCCCTCTCGCCTCCTAGATATTGCCCAGCCGGAGTGCCAGCAAAATCAGCTGCTTGACGCCGGGATATAGGCTGGAGATCTTAGCTGCTTCCTCCAAGGAGTGCACCCGCCGACCTTTGACCACACCAATCGCGATACCCGGAATGCCTCTGGTAATAGCGGGATTAGCGTCGGTGGCACCCAGTGTGCTCAACTCCGGCTCGATCCCAAGATCCCGAAGGGTTCCCATGGCGATCTGTGTGAGAATGTGCTTGTCAGCATCCTCAATCATGCCGGCCTCGATGGCATTGGCACACTCCAGGGTCACCTTGGCTTCACACTCAGCAGCGGTGAGGTAAGCCTGCCCTAGCACTTGATTAACCAGGTTATTTAACTCCCGGGGACATTGGGATCTGAGATCCACCGTCAACTTCGCCTCAGCACAGACAGCATTGGTCGCTGTTCCCCCACCAATGGTTCCGACGTTCAAAACGGTTAAGGGTTTTTCCGGAAGTTGAATTTGGTACAACCGTTGAATCAACTGGCTCAGGGCCACCGCAGCGTTGGGCTTACCCCTACTGGCCAAGGTATGGGCCGCCTCTACCTCATAGGTAATTGTCCACCACTGAATCCCCAGGGCCCCACACACCACTTGGCCTAGGGTACCATCAACGGCAACAAACATGTCGATGGGGCGGGAAGTGTGATCGAGAAAGTATTTGGCACCGGCAAGCCCGGTCTCTTCCTGGACGCTGGCCAAGAAGATTAGGTTTGCCTTCAGGGAAACCCCACTGGATTTGATGGCCCTGGCCCCGTGCAGCATAGCAACCACCGCAGCGGTATCGTCGGCAGCACCGGGAACGTGAAGCCATCCATCTTTAACGGAAATCGACAGCTCGGTGTCCATGGGAAACACCGTATCCATATGGGCTGAAAACACTATGTTAGGACCATGGTCACTTCCCGGCAGCACGCCGATCACATTGCCTTTGCCATCGATATGGACCCCATCTAGTCCAATTTCCTTCATTTCCTGCTGGACCCACCGAGCCCTGGCCTCCTCTTGTCCCGAGGGACCCGGGATCTGAACAAGTTCTTGCCATTGCGCCAGGATCTCCTCTTGATGCTCATCAACATACTCTAGAGCCCGTTCCTCAGCTTCTCCTTGGGCCGCGCCAACGGGCTTGGTCAGCAGTACTACCGTAACTAGAACCACCAGCAAAGTTAGCATGCACAACACTGGCCGTCAGTCCCTTCTGGATGGATTTTCCGATATTGCCACTTTCTCTGCGAACCCAGGTTTACCTGCCCAGCCCCCTCTGTCAGAGTTGTCCCTCAATTCTCTATTTTCGCAAGTTTGTCAAATTTTTGCAGGAATATCACTGGTACCGGCGAACAATGAGATTGACTCTTTGTTAAGGTTCTGTTTCCTTGGGAAATTGCACTACTCCACCCTAAGGGGGTGATACCTGACTACTTGCCAAGTCGTCTTCGAGGCACTGTCTAGGGATAGGGAAAAATCATGCTTGCCTTTGAGGAGGTATTGCACATGAAAAGACTGGCCCTATCACTTCTCATCGCGGTGATGGCCATTGCCCTTGGCGCCAGTGTTGCCCTGGCTTACAATGAAGCACCAATGCTTCAAGAGCGGGTAGCCAAAGGGCTCCTACCACCGGTGGAGGAAAGGCTGCCAGAGAATCCTCAGGTGGTTCAGGTAGTAGAAAGAATTGGTGACTATGGTGGGATCATCGATTCCTCCAGTATTGCGGCGGACAGCTTGCTTGGGCCCCACAACTTCTTGATGGGCGAAGGTATGCTCCGCACTGACACCGACTACAGCACCATTGTCCCCAATATGGCGGAGTCCTGGGAATTGTCCGATGATGCCATGACCTTGGTCCTCCATCTCCGTAAAGGTGTAAAGTGGTCTGACGGACACCCCTTTACCGCTGACGACATCCTCTTTTGGTGGGAAGACGTTGAGCTAAATGAAGAGCTTCGACCCGCCGGTCCTAACCGCAGAGTTTGGCAACCGGGCGGAGAGCCGATGAAGGTCAGAAAGATCGACGACTACACCATAGAGCTGAGTTTCGCAAAGCCCCACCCATTGATCCTGAGAAACTTGGCCCATGGCCACGGTATGACGATGCTCAATTTCCCCAAGCACTACCTGAAACAGTTCCATCCCAAGTATACTCCAATGGAAGAGCTTGAGAAGATGGTAGCTGCCACTGATGCCTTCGACGAATGGTATCAATTGTTCTGGGACAAAGCCCGGAATGACTTCGCAGTTTCGCTAGATCTCGGATGTCCTACTCTGGACGCTTTCGTGCTAGTTGAGAGGGAGCCGGGAATGCTGCGCTTTGAGCGCAACCCCTACTACTGGAAGGTGGACGCTGAGGGTAATCAGCTTCCCTACATCGATGGCGTTCGGGTGCATAAGGCATCGAATATCACCACCGTTAACGCCAAGATCATCACCGGCGAGGAAGACTTCAATGGCTTCCATACCAGTCTGCAGCAGCTCACAACCTATAAGCAGTACGAAGAGCAAGGCGACTATCGCATTCTCCTGTACAACGGCACCTTTGGTACCGAAGTTCTGATTCAGTTCAACCAAACTTGGGAAGATCCCGTCTGGCAGCAGCTAGCTCGAGACGTACGCTTCCGCAGAGCTATGTCGCTGGCCATCGATCGAGACGAAATCAACAATACTCTCTACTTTGGCCTAGGCGAACCTCGCAACACCAGTGTCCTCAGCAACAGCGTTGCCTATGAGGAAGAGTTTGCTCGGTCCTATGCCTACTACGATCCCGACGAGGCCAATCGTCTCCTTGACGAGTTGGGCCTGGATAAGAGAGACTCCGCGGGATTCCGGCTGCGGCCCGACGGCAAGCGGATGTCTATCGTCATCGAGTACTGTGAAGCCGATACTCCCAAGACTCCGACCCTGGAGTTGGTCAAGGCTCACTGGGATGCCGTGGGAGTTCACACCACTCTAAAACTGATTAGCAATACTCTAGAATCAGAACGGGCGATGGCCAACCAAATTCAAGTTGGTATTCACCATGCCGACCGGTCCACCGACCCGCTGTTCTTCACCGAGCCCTACTGGTACGCCCCCATTCAATACGGTTGGGAGCAGAACACCTGGCCGTTGTGGGCCCAGTGGTACACCACTGGCGGTACCGCGGGTGAAGAACCACCGGAGCATGTACGCTATCTAATTGACATTTATGAGCGGATGCAAACCACCACCGACGAAGACGAGCGCATCGAGCTGGGCAAGGAATTGCTCCGGCAGCAGGCCGAGAATCTCTGGACTCTAGGCACCGTCGGTAGCGCCCCCTTCGTCATCATCGTCAAGAACAATCTCCGCAACGTTCCAGAAACGGGATGGTGGGGCTGGGATGGATATTTCGGCTATCCATATCATCCAGAACAATTCTTCTTCGTTCAGGACTAAGTAAGACCAAAAGCTTCGGTACCGGATCCCCAGCGGGGTCCGGTACCGGTCCTATCTGTCTAAAAGGAGGCATGCGCTTTGGGTGCCTATATGCTGCGGAGAATCGGATATATGCTCATCACACTGCTGGGCATCTCCGTGATTGCCTTTGTGATCATTCAACTTCCCCCAGGAGATTACTTGACGACCTACATCACCCAATTAGCCTCAACGGGAAATGTAGTCGATCAGTCGATTATCGCCAGCCTCGAGCGACAGTATGGTCTGGATAAGCCACTGTACGTTCAGTATTTCAAATGGATGGGTGGTGTCCTGACGGGGAATTTCGGCCGGTCCTTTGACTGGAACGAATCAGTGGCAAAGATTATCGGGGAAAGACTGCCGCTGACCGTGACAATTTCCCTGTCCACACTGATTTTCACATACGTAGTGGCAATTCCCATCGGCATCTACTCCGCTGTGAAACAGTATTCCATCGGTGACTATATTGCCACTTTTATCGGCTTCATCGGATTATCTGTCCCTAACTTCCTATTGGCTTTGCTCTTCATGTTTGGGTTCTATCGTTTCTTTGGTATCAGCGTTTCAGGATTGTTCTCTCCCGAGATGCGGGACGCGGCTTGGAGTTGGGCCAAGTTCAAAGACATGCTCGACCATCTGTGGGTCCCAATGATCGTCATAGGAATGGCCGGTACCGCCGGAATCATTCGCACGATGCGGGCAACCACCCTAGATGAACTGGGCAAAGACTACGTCAAGATGGCGCGCTCTAAGGGCCTTCCTGAATGGAAGGTAATCTTTAGACATCCCGTCAGGGTAGCTATTAACCCCATCGTTAGTACCATTGGTTGGGAGCTGCCCAACATTGTCTCCGGCAGTACCATTGTGGCTGTAGTCCTCAATCTGCCGACTACAGGACCGATTCTTCTCCAGGCACTGCTGGCCCAAGATATGTTCTTGGCGGGCAGCTTCATCTTGATGCTCAGCACCTTGACCGTAATCGGAACATTGATCTCCGACCTTCTCCTGGCAATTTTAGATCCGAGAATCAGACTTGAGTAGTAGGAGGAGAGCTATCATGGCTGAAACCAGTCGTTCACTGTCCCATGCTCAGCTGGTGTGGCGACACTTTACTCGCCACCGCCTGGCTATGGTGGGGTTAGTCATTCTCATCATATTCTACTTGGTGGGTGCCTTCTGCGAGTTTGTGGCCCCGTTGGATCCCTTGCATCGCTTCACAAACTATATTTATACGCCTCCAACTCCTTTGCGATTTGTGGACTCCGAGGGTAACTTCTCCCTTCGGCCCTTTGTCTACGGAATTAAGTCTGAGTTAGACATGACCACTTTCCGCCGAATCTACGTCCCGGACACCAGCCAGAAATATTACCTGCGGTTTTTAGTCCGGGGGCACAGCTACCGCCTGTGGGGACTGTTTCCCACTAACCTTCATTTATTTGGCGTCGATGAAGGCGGACACCTGTTCCTTCTCGGAACCGATGACCTGGGCAGAGACATGCTCTCCCGAATTATCTATGGAACCCGAATCTCCTTGAGTATTGGGTTGGTGGGAGTTGCCATCAGCCTGGGCATTGGCCTTTTGGTTGGAGGGATATCGGGTCTGCGAGGGGGCAGCTTCGATGCAATTACTCAGCGGATAATAGAAATTCTCCGCTCGATTCCCCAAATTCCTTTGTGGATGGGCCTCAGTGCTGCTTTACCCCCTAACTGGGATCCCATCAAGGTGTACTTTGGAATTACCATCATCCTCTCCCTGCTGGGCTGGACCCATATTGCCCGTGTGGTGCGAAGTAGGTTCCTCAGCCTACGGGAGGAGGACTTTGTCTTAGCGGCCTATGCCGCCGGCTCCAGTGAAATGAGGATCGTATTCAAGCATTTGATCCCATCCTTTATCAGTTACGTCATCGTGAGCGTTACTCTCTCGGTACCGGGAATGATCCTGGGCGAAACTGCCCTTAGCTTCTTGGGAATTGGCCTGCGGCCTCCGGTGATCAGCTGGGGCGTGTTGCTGGAACAAGCCCAGAATATTTCCGCGGTCAACACCTATCCTTGGTTGCTGACGCCGGCTATTTTTGTTATTCTCGCAGTTCTGGCCTTTAACTTCGTCGGCGATGGTCTCAGAGATGCCGCTGATCCTTACAGCAAGCATATTTGACCCCAATAGCGAAAAGGAGGTATCACCAAGATGGGCATGCCCCTACAAAGCCAAGCAACCGCCGTTACAAGTCCCGCAGCCCAAAGCGACCGAGACATAATTATGAAGATCGAGGATCTGCGAACCTATTTCTATACCGACTATGGAGTTGTCAAGGCCGTCGATGGCGTCAGTATCGAGTTCAAGCGGGGAAAGGTCGTTGGCGTAGTCGGCGAAAGTGGTTGCGGCAAGAGCGTTACTGCCTTGAGTACCATGCAGCTTGTCTCCCAACCTCCGGGAAAGATTGTAGGTGGTAACATCATCTACTACCCCGAGCAGGGGTCACCGGTTAACATTGCGCAGTTACGACCCAACAGTCGCCAAATGCGGCAACTGCGGGGAAAGGAACTAGCGATGATTTTCCAGGAACCTATGACCTCATTGACACCGGTGTACACTATCGGAGATCAGATCTGCGAAAAACTCCTGACCCATGAGAAGATGACCAAGAAAGAGGCGATGGAGTTTGCGATAGAGATGCTGGATAAGGTCGGGATTCCCGATCCCGCCCTTCGAGTGAAGGAATACCCCCACCAAATGAGTGGAGGGATGAGACAACGGGCTGTGATTGCCATCGCACTGTGCTGTAATCCCAGCTTTCTTATTGCCGACGAGCCAACCACAGCCTTAGACGTAACTATCCAAGCCCAGATTCTGACCCTGTTGGAAGACCTGCAGTCGGAGTTCAACTCTACCATTATGCTGATCACCCATGACCTGGGTGTAGTCGGAGAAATGGCCGACGAAGTAGTGGTGATGTACACCGGCAAAGTAGTGGAAAAAGCCGATGTCAGGACGATTTTCCGTAGGCCTCGACATCCCTACACTCAAGGTCTCTTTCGCTCTATTCCCTTGATCGGGATGAGGGGAAAATCCAAGTTGACACCCATCGCTGGCGCCCTGCCTGACCCCTATGATTTGCCGTCGGGCTGTCTCTTCGAGCCCCGCTGTCCCCATGCCATGGACAGATGCAAAACTGAACCACCGACAGTAACAATAGATGACGGCCACGACGTCAAATGCTGGCTGTATACAGTGAGGTGAAAATCCAGTGCCAGATATCTATCGGGACGAGGATGTCATCCTCGAGGTCCGCAAACTGAAGAAATACTTTCCGATCCATAAGGGCCTCCTGCGCCGAGTGGTGGGCCATGTCAAGGCCGTCGATGGGGTGGATCTTTTTGTCAGATCCGGAGAAACCCTGGGAGTGGTGGGCGAAAGCGGGTGCGGCAAAACCACTCTAGGTCGGTGTATTATTCGCCTCCTGGAACCCACGGAGGGAGAGGTCCTGTACCGCAGCCGTCACGATGGAATCATCGACCTGGCGCCCATGACCATGCAGGAGCTGAAACCCTATCGAAGGGAAATCCAGATGATTTTCCAGGATCCCTTCTCCTCCCTAAACTCTCGGATGACCGTTGAGGAGATTGTCAGCGAACCGCTGGTGGTCAACGACATCGGGACACCGGAGGAACGAAGAGAAACCGTGGCTGCCCTGCTGGAAAATGTGGGACTATCCCGGGCCTACCTTGATCGCTATCCCCATGAATTCAGCGGAGGCCAAAGACAGCGAATCGGGATTGCCCGGGCCCTATCGGTGAAGCCTCGAGTTATCATCTGCGACGAACCAGTGTCAGCCCTAGATGTTTCTGTACAGGCCCAGGTGATCAATCTCTTGGAAGAACTGCAGGAGAAATATGACTTCACATACATTTTCATTGCCCATGACCTCAGTGTCATTGAGCATATTAGCGATCGGGTTGCGGTGCTGTATCTAGGGAAGGTGGTAGAACTGGCTGATGTAGGCGGACTCTTCGACCAACCCCTACACCCCTATACAGAGGCACTGCTGGCCGCCATTCCCTCTCCTAACCCAGATATCAAGCTCAACCGGGAGCTGCTGCTTACCGGGAACGTGCCAAGTCCCGCCAACCCGCCCAGCGGCTGCCCCTTCCACACCCGCTGTCATTATCGGGTACAGCGGTGTGTCGACGAAGTCCCGGAACTGAGCCTAGCCGAGGGAACTACCGACCATTTTGTCGCTTGCCATCGGTATCAGGAGTTGGAACTCAAACCCGCGGCCAAACACGAACTGTTTATGGATCAAGTTGGCTAGAGACATAAATAGCCCGGAGCGTTCTCGCTCCGGGCTCTATTCTTCTCACTTCATCACAGGCCTTCAGCCAAGGCCACTACCTGTCTGAGGGCATCGACGGCTGCTATCGTCGGCCGAAACTCCATCCCTACCCATCCATCGTACCCCGTCTCCGCGATAGCCTCAAATACCCGACGGTAGTTGATCTCACCGGTTCCGGGCTCTGTCCGGCCGGGATGATCGGCAACGTGGAAATGTCCAATTAGGTCGATATTCTCCTGAATCGTTGGGATGAGATTGCCCTCGGTGATTTGCTGATGATAGACATCATACAGCACTTTCACATAGGGACTATCCACAGCTCGGATAATCTCAAAGGCTTCCTCTGAGCGGTACAAAAAGTATCCCTTGTGATCCACGAGGATATTAAGGGGCTCCACCAACAGGGTGATGCCGTTTTCCTCCAATAAAGGTACACACTCCCTCAGCCCGGCAATGAGAGACTCCTTCTGGTCTTCCCGACTTACGTCAGGGAGTTCCGCACCGGTCTGAGTAATCAGGTTGGTACAGTTTAACTCTCGAGCTATTGGAATCGAAGCCTTCAGACCCTCGAGATATTCCGCTCGCCTTTGAGGATCCACTAGGGAGCAGAACCGAGTACAGAAGGCAGCTATCTCAATACCATGCTGTTTTGCCCCGTCTTTAAGCTCGGCTGTGTCCTTGTTTTCCCAGCTCCAAAACTCCACGCCGTCCATCCCCGCCGCCTTGACCTGGGCAATACGTTCCGGTATGGATAGGTCCCGCATCATTATGTCAATACAGGCTGATAACCGCACGGGATATCGCTCCCTTGTAGTTAAGAAATGGGCTTAGGAAAGAGCCTTGTCAGACCCTAATACTCAACCTTTACAGCCTGCCCTGTCTCCATGGACTTGTTGGCTGCCAAGGTCACAGCCAGGGACCGCAAAGCATCCTTATAGGGTGAGCGCACCGCGGTGGGATCCTTGGCCTTGACTGCGTCGATAAAGGCTCGGTCACAGTCGTAGCCCTGATCTCTTACCCGTCGCTCTTCCCAGGATCGAGTCCGAGAATAATAGCGAACGGCACTGCGGAGTTCGTACTCAATTCTTACCTCGGGAGTATAGATCTCCAGTCCGTTACGGGGAGCAGCCTCGGTTAGGTAGTCACCAGTGGTGATTGTACCTACGATACCATTGGCAAAGGTCATGGTGACAGAAGAATAGTCCTCAACATCGTAGTTTTCGACGCCCTGCACAATCCCCTTACCGGAGGCACAGTATACGGTTTCAACCTCACCGAAGTACATGCGGGCCATATCGTAGAGGTGGATGGTCTGCTCCACCACTTGTCCTCCCGACTGGGCCTTGATCGGCCACCAGGGAACACCGGGAACGCCCCCGACCCAGGCACCGGTAAAGAGACCCACCTTCTTGTCTTTCAAAAACTCGATTAGGCTGTCGCTGATATCCAGGTAGCGATCCTGGAACCCAACGGCAGAGACAACCCCGGCTTTCTCAATGGCATCGGCAACCTCATGGGCTTTCTCCATGCACAGCGCCATTGGCTTCTGGACAAAGATGTGAAATCCCCTAGCCACTGCTGCAGTTTCAGTATCGGTATGCTGGTCCGGAGGAATACAGATGAAAACGGCATCCAGATCTTCATTTTCATACATGTCATTGTGACAAGTATAGGTCCTAGCTCCAAAGGGCTTTGCCAAGGCCTCGGCCCGTTCAGGGATCACGTCACAGGCTGCAACGATAGCTACGTCATCCATCTTCTCCAGATGACTGACATGCCACCGAGCGATACCGCCACAACCTACAAACCCAACCTTGATCTTCACTATACCGTCTCCCCTCCATGCGTAATAGAAAGCCTGGTGAGCGCACAAATCCACTCTAAATATTCACTATCCTGGCGATAACTCCTTTTTATTTATCTGGCAAGCCTCACTTTTCTGTATTATGTTCACAGATTGCCCTCAGCAGATTGTTGCGGTGTTCCTCTTGCTGCCACGAAGGAATTGGTCGGTTCTTGTACCTAATCTCCCCACATAGGACAGCGATTTCTGTCTCTGACCTGCCGGCAGAAACCTGGGCCGCAGTGGACAGCGCCGCAAGATATTGAAGGTCGGCTTCAATCCGCTGCTCTATTTCACTACCCTGGGCGACGTTTCCATGACCAGGGATAACCAGGTCGATCTGATATTTCTCCACCAGTCGCCGCAGGGTTAGAAGGGACTGTCGATATGCCGTTAGGCTATCGTTGACAAAGGGAAATTCTTTGTCCGACAGCATATCTCCCACCACAGCTACCCGCCGAGCGGGGAATATGAAGACCAAGCCATCGGCGGTATGTCCCGGCAGCGGCACCGCCACCAGCTCTTCCTCTCCAAGGTCAATGGTCTCCCTTCGGCCTGCCACCAGGTAATCGGGCTCTGGCATTGTATAGTCTTCACGCTCCACATATAGCCGTTGATCCATTTCCTGCCACAGTCTGACTTCACCTTCTAAGTCTCTCTCCAAGACGGCCTGAGACGCAACGCGATAAGCCTGAAGATTGCGGGGATCCACTACATGATCGTAGTCGAAATGAGTGTATAAACAGTAGGTCTCTGGCTTGTTGGATCTCGCCACCACCTCACCCAAAACTTCCACTTCATCGGGATAATAGGCTGGGTCAATGAGTGCGATAAAGTCCCGCCCCCTGATAATCACCGAGTTGGTCATCAGGAAGTGGCTGCGGAATACCGCGATTCCACCGGACAGAAGTAATTGCAAAATTGTCACCTCCACTGGTACAACAAAAAGCCGAAGTAGTCCTGGATCCATGCTTGGTCTCCTTCTACTTCGGCATCGAAGTCAATATTTCATGCAGTTGGTCCACTGACAAAGGCCCTGATAGCCAGAGTCTAGTCTAGCAAACGCTTTTCTCCCTCCAGCTGCTTGATGGCAGTGACGTTCTGCGTCACCTCCACCACCCCTTGATACTCGCCCTGTTCATCCCGCACAGCGAAATAGCGGATGTAAATCAAATTCCCCTTCATATTGATCCAGAATTCCGCGGTATCCCTGGTGCCCGCCCGAAAATCTTCCACAATCTGGGTTACCACATGGACACTCTCCGGTGGATGACACCTTTCTACCTTCCGACCAATAATAGCGGGCGTGCGGGGAAAGATCCGCTCTGCACTCTGAGAGAAATAGCGCACTGTATCATGCTGATCAACGAAGGTGATGTCCACCGGCAGGTGGTTGAGCATCAACTCAATCTGTTTCAAGGTGAGAACTCCCGTCGGAAGCTCCAGGGCGCCCTCAGGGTGCTGGGCCCGGGCCTTAAGGGCTCGAGTCTCCGCCCCCTCCCTTCGTCGCCACTCTTGACTGGGAGTGACTTGGGTATAGCCGATCTCATCGCTTTGATCAAAGATCTCCTTCCACTCATCCTCGGTAAGGGTTTCCTGGGCCATGGGAAACAGGATACTGTTTTCCTTATAGACCATGTCATCGATGGCCTGCAAGGTAGGCAAAACAACCGACGGGATCCCCTGCTGTAGCTCGGCGGATTCCCCAGGAGAAGCAGCCTCCAGCAGCCTAGTGATCTCCTTGAGACCGCCACGGATCTCATCGTGAATCGACCACATCACACTGGGAGGGCCGCTGATCCCGTTTTTCTCCAGATAGGGAAAGAGGATGTTTTCCTTGCGGCTATAGTGCCTTTCGATCTCCAATAGCTGGGTGTGCAGCTGGCGCCACTTGTCCAGCTCTTCCTCGGTGACCCTTTCAGAATCCTTTAGCTGCTGCACTAGCTGGCGAATTTCAGTGGACAACTTACGGATTACTTCGTTCTCCGCCCGAAAGGTATGCAGGGGATGACCCGGGATATGCTCCGGTTCCGGCTGCAGATCCAAGGCGTCTTTGAAGATGCTGACGTGGACATCACACAACCGGGTAATCTCCTCTTCGGGAAGGCCCTCATCGATGAGTCTTTGCTCCAAGAGAGCAATCTCGCTAGGTCCTATGTCCTTGATTAGTCTTTGAAAGCGCTCCTTCACCTCATCCACAGACTTCCCCCGGTGCAGGTCCTTGATGATCTCCTTTAACTCCTGCTGCCGATACTCCCGATTGTTAATTAATTCGCTCACGGCAAAATCCCCCTCTGCTATCTTCCCTTGGGATCAATTCAGATAATTAACCCCGTCGGTTTATTCTTACCCACAAAGGGAAGATTTTCACCGCAAAGGAGCCTTCTTTCTGCAGGGAAGCTAACGGGCTAACAGGGGCTGCAATGCCCTGGTCAAGATTCCCAGTTCATGGGCGATCAGCATCCCATAGTTCACCACGGGAACCTGGAAAGCACTGAGTTTCCGCAACCTGGACAACACCGTCTGCCGATTGACCATACACCCTCCACAATGGATCACAAGATCAAAGTCTTCTAGATCCGCGGGAAAATCGTTGCCAGAGGACCAGTGAAACTCCAAACCGTTACCTAATCGTTTCCGCAATAGGTTGGGAATCTTCACCCTGCCAATATCTTCATCGGTGGGCCTGTGGGTACAGGTTTCCGCGATGAGGATCCGAGCTCTTGGCGACAAAGTTTCCAAGGCAGCACAGCCGGCCTGCAGCAGGGCTAGATCACCCTTGTACCGGGCAAAGAGAATGGAAAAGGAGGTTAAGGGTACGTGGTCTGGTACCATGGCTGCCACCTGGGCAAAGATTTGAGAATCAGTAATCACCAGATCCGGTGTTGAGCCCAGCCTTTCCATGGTGGCGGCCAGCTCCTTTTCCCGGACCACTAGAGCCTGACAGCCATGATCAATCAGGTCCCGGATGGTTTGAACCTGGGGAAGAATCAAACGCCCCTTGGGAGCCTGCTTATCCAAGGGAATTACCAGCACTGCCATGTCACCGGGCTTGAGCAAATCCCCTACGATTGCTGGTTCGTTGTCACCTTTGGGCAGCGCTGCAGCCAGCCGCTCCTTAAGCTTTCCCACCCCTTCGCCGGTGAGGTTGCTGACGGCAACCACTTCCTGAGGTATGGCGGTCC
The DNA here is from genome assembly GCA_012727955.1 of Bacillota bacterium. NCBI lineage: Bacteria > Bacillati > Bacillota > Bacillota bacterium. The sequence goes on along the minus strand of JAAYGB010000028.1, from coordinate 5,487 downwards.
TTTCCTCTGGAGAAAGGCTGTCCACCTTGGTGAGCACCTCTATCCATGGCACCGCCAACTGATCCACTTGCTCCATCAGCACGGGATCCCAATTGCCCAGCTCCGCTACCTGATCCGTCACCAAAATCACCAGATCCGCTTGATCCAGGGTTTCCCGAGTCCGCCGCATCCGCGCTTCACCCAAGGTCCCTACATCATCGATTCCCGCGGTATCAATTAACAGTACCGGACCCAGGGGAGCCAATTCCATAGCTTTGGTTACTGGGTCTGTCGTGGTTCCGGCGACATCGGACACCAGGGACACCTCTTGATTGGCCAGTGAATTGATCAAGCTGGACTTGCCGACATTGCGGCGCCCCACAACCACCAGATGCAGCCGGTTTCCCTTGGGGGCCCTGTTCATCTTCCCTCACCCCATTCTGCAAGGAATAGATTAGTAATAGATATCCCGCCGCCCACAGCGAAGGGCCTTAAGGTCTTGCTCTAGTTTTTTGCCTACTTCAGTACCGGACAGGGTCTCCAGCTCCTTGGCAATCAGCTGCTCCCCCGCCTGCCGGGTAGCATCGTTCCCGTAGTCCATGATAAACTCCTGTAGAGTCAAGAGGGCATTGGGCTGACAAACATGTTGAATCTGCCCGCTCTTAGCCAAAGCCATGAAGCGATCCCCTGTTCTTCCCTGGCGATAGCAGGCAGTGCAGAAACTGGGCAAGTACCCAGACTCAGCCAAGCTACAAACCACCTCATCGAGGCTCCGGTGATCATGGAGACTAAACTGAGGAGGGTCGGCAATACTTGATGCCGGTGTTGTCTCCAAACCACTATGGGACTTTGCCTTCGAACGACTGGCTTCTTGGTACCCTCCCACTCCGGTGTTAGATCCGGCACTCAACTGGGACACCCCAAGATTCAGCAAAGTACTTCTCATCTTCGGAGTTTCCCGAGTTGACAGAATTAGTCCAGTATAGGGTACGGCCAAGCGCAGCACCGCCACCAATTTCATGAAATCTGCGTCGGAGACCAGATAGGGGTAATTGTCTAGGCTGACACCTTCGGCGGGCCGCAACCGAGGCACTGAAATTGTATGGGGACCAACGCCAAAGACTTCTTCTAGATGGCGCACATGACGCAGGGTAGCCAGAACCTCAAACCGATGATCATACAAGCCGTACAGGACTCCAATGCCGACATCATCGATTCCCCCCATCATGGCCCGATCCATCGCCATGGTGTGCCACTCATAGCAATGCTTAGGCCCCCGAGGATGAACGGCTTCATAGGTTGGCCGATGGTAGGTCTCCTGAAAAAGGACATAGGTGCCAATACCTGCAGCCTTCAGTTTTTCGTAATCCTCGATTACCGTGGCAGCAATGTTGACGTTGACTCGGCGGATCGCACCATTATCCTGAAGGGTATCGTAGATGGTCTCAATCGCGTCCACGACATATTCAATCGGACAGTTTACTGGATCTTCCCCGGCCTCCAGGGCCAGACGTTTATGCCCCATGGCCTCTAGGATCCGCACTTCCTCAGCAATCTCCTTCAATGTCAACCGCCGTCGCTGCAGGTTGTTCTTGCAGTTGTAGCCGCAATAGGTACAGGCATTGACACAGTAGTTACTGATATACAACGGGGCAAATAGCACCACTCTGTTGCCGTAGATGCTTTCCTTCACTTGCCTTGCCGCTGCAAAGGCCGCCTGTTCCACCTCGGGATCATCGTTGACTAACAGATCGGCCACAGCCCAACCGGGCAATGCTTTGCCCTGGGCGGCAGCTTCGATGGCCTCCAGCAGCTGCCTTGTCACCCCGGGATCAGACTTGCGGGTTTCGGCTCGATGAATCGTGCTCCAAATCTCCTCATCATCGATAAAATCAACGGGTTGCCTTTGATTCTCCCATTCAACTAGCTTAGCCACTTTGAACATCCCCCTGCCATTATTTCAGTATCTTCATCCACCCACCAAGCGGCTATGACCATAGCCCTGACCTATCCGTCTATTCAGTCCCTGTAAGACCTTCTCGATGTTCTCCCTGGCATCGGAATTAGAGCCTTGGATGGAATTTTTATTGGGATACAACTCATATTTGTCTCGATACTCCCTGGGAGTAATATTGGGCATGACTACATTAGCACCAACCTGCAGGGCGGCCCAGCGACCCTGGGACTCCAGGGCTCCCAGGGCTGTCGTTGCTGGCAGGTGGGCATAGGGCATCAAAAGACGAGCTAGGGCGACGACATTCAACGTTCTATCGACCCTGCCACTGGGCGCATCGGCTAAGGGGGTGGAGCCATTGGCAACAAAGGGGCCAATTCCAGCCATATCCACAGGCAAACGACGCAGGAACAACAGATCCTCCACCAATGTTTCAGTCCTTTGTTGCGGCAAGCCCACCATCATACCGGCACCCACCTGATACCCCAATCTCCGCAACTGTTCCAGGGTCTCCAGTCGCGCCTCGAGACTCCTGCCGGGATGGAGCCCTTGATACAACTCCCGATCGATGGTTTCGTGTCTAAGCAAATACCGATCGGCACCAACCCGACGCCATAGGGCCAGCTCCTCGGGACGGCGCTCACCGAGACTCAAAGTTACCGCCAGACCCAGCTTCTTAATCTCTGATACAATCCCGGCAATCTTGTCGCCATCATACCAAGGGTCCTCCCCGGATTGCAGGACAACAGTTTTGTATCCCAACTGCAGGGCCTCCTTGGCCGTGTCTACGATCTCTTCCGGGGACATGCGATATCGCTGCAGGCGCCCGTTGGCTGAGCGCAGCCCACAATAAAGACAGTGACAGCAGCAATAATTTGAAATCTCAATGAGAGCTCGCAGGTGAACTTCCTGGCCAAGGAACCTTGCCCTCACCCGATCCGCCTGGGCCCAAAGGGCTTGCTGCAAAGGGCTCTCTGCTTCCACCAGGGCAAGCAACTGCTCTCTGCTGCACTCTTCTCCCGCCGCCAGCTGTTTGAGAGTCTGTGTTTCCACTGGATCACCCCTTAATCCCAACCTTGCTTAATAGCTGCCTAGTCCCGCCGGGTCACCAATGAGCTCTTCACTCGAACGCCCGGCAGCGAGCCCAAGCGACCACTGAGGGCTCCAATCTCATCGGAGGAGCCATCGACGATGAGGGCAATCACGAAGACCCCTTCTTCTCTATAGGGCACTCCCATTCGACCAACCACTAGATGGCCGTACTCACTAAGCAGCTGATTTACGCGCTGGGCTGCCCTTTCCCGATCCTCGATGACAATACCCAAAACTCCAACTCCACTGGCCAAGGCCCCAACCTCCTATAAAAACAAAAATCCCACTTCGATGCGCAACAGTCCCCAAGCCCCTAAAACCAGAATAAAGGAATAAATACCCATGGCTAGGTGCCGTGGCATCAAAGTGGGTCATAATACCCATTGATGACGATTTCCCCAATAGCCCAGAAGAATGACGGCTGCCGTGGCTTGTTCCACCAACTCTTCAGCCGTTATTTCCAAGCAATCAGGGTTCGTTGTCGCGCCCCTTTCAGTCGGCCCATGGCCCACTGAGCAGGTATTGTGAAACTGTTCACGTTCACTATATCACGATAATTCCTGCTTCGCAAGATTCACAGTCTGATTTTCATTGTTAATTATTGGCAGTTTATCATGGAACCCTTACCTTTGTCTCCGATCAAGACAGCCTCCCCAGCCGATTTCTCAGGCTAAACGCTGCTTTCGAAAATTTGGCCAGACGTTGCTTCGACGCAGAACAGGATTCTTGACCAGAGGTTACTTCTTTACTTTCCAGCAGACGTGTGCTATGTTTAGGGCACAAAAGAATATCTGACTCATATAAGCCTGCAAATTTGGTGCAGGAGTTTCTACGTGGCAACCTATATTGCCTACGCTATGGGTGTCCCAATAAGCTTGGGGATAATGGGAACTCCAGAAGGGGTTTCTATTGTCGTTCCTTTTTAGCTTGTCGAGCACTCACTCGGCAAGCTTTTTTGTTTTTGTTGCTGAAGAGACCCGGGTCTCTTAATATAACGGCAAGGTTGGTAAGGGATTACAGAGGGAGGAAAAGGTAGAAATGGAAGAGTTTTTTAAGCTGAACGAGAATGGTACGAATATACGTACCGAGGTCATTGCGGGGTTGACTACTTTCTTTGCTATGGCCTATATCATTATGGTCAATCCTGACATGCTCTCCCAATCGGGAATGCCCTGGGGAGCAGTCTTTCTGGCCACGATCGCTGCGTCAATCATTGGAACACTGGTGATGGGCCTGTTTGCTAACGTACCCTATGCTCAGGCTCCTGGTATGGGTCTCAATGCCTTCTTTGTGTTTACCGTTGTCTTCGGACTAGGTTTTACTTGACAAGAAGCCCTGGCTATGGTTTTTGTTTGTGGTGTCGTCAATATCCTGATCACCGTAACGAAGGTCCGGAAGTTGATTATCAAGTCAATTCCTGAGAGCCTGCAAAATGCCATCGGTGGCGGTATAGGTATCTTTATTGCTTATATTGGTTTTCAAAATGCAGGTTTGCTATCCTTCGGTGCTGGAATTCCGGAATTGGCGAAGCTCAACACCCCAAGTATCCTACTCACCCTTTTTGGCCTTGCTCTGACTGTAATTCTGTTAGTGCGCCAGGTCAAGGGTGCCATCTTCATCGGGATTATCGCCACTACCCTTCTGGGAATTCCTTTCAATGTCACGCAACTGGGTTCGACCATGAGCCTAACTAAAGCTTTCTCCGAATTAGGGACAACCTTTGGTGCAGCCTTTGGCAATCCTGGTCTCTTGTCTCTCTTCAGTGACATCAGCAAACTTCCCCTTGTCCTGATGACCATTTTTGCCTTCAGTCTTTCTGACACCTTCGATACCATTGGAACCTTTATCGGGACAGGCCGTAGGGCCGGAATCTTCTCAGCTGAAGACCAGGCTGCTCTGGAGACCAGTACTGGATTTAAGTCCAAGATGGATAAGGCCCTCTTTGCCGATGCTATAGCAACTTCCATCGGGGCCATCTTTGGTACTTCCAACACTACCACCTTCGTGGAAAGTGCTGCCGGTATTGGTGCTGGCGGAAGAACTGGGTTAACCAGCGTAGTTGTAGCCTTTTTGTTTGCCTTAAGTGCCTTCTTCGCACCTTTGATTAGTGCCGTTCCATCGGCTGCAACTGCCCCAGCTCTAATCATCGTGGGTATCATGATGCTGTCTTCCTTCAAGGAAATCTCTTGGGAAGATTTCAGCGAAGCAGTACCGGCATTCTTCGCTGGAATATTCATGGCGCTCTGCTACAGCATTTCCTACGGTATTGCTGGCGGTTTTATCTTCTACTGCCTTGTCAAGATTGTTCAGGGCAAATCTAAGGACATCCACCCAATTCTGGCGGTGTCCACAGTACTCTTTATCATCAACTTTGTGATTATGGCGATCATCTAGCTCTTTCAAGGAAGAGTCAAATCTAGAGTCACCAAAATAAAGCAATGGGTTAGAAAACCACCGAGGAT
>JAAYGB010000027.1 GCA_012727955.1 Bacillota bacterium | reverse complement strand
CTTGGAGGCTCACTGCATCAGTGAAGATTGCGGCCACTAACCAAAGGCAGTTGTTACGTGGTAGTGCGAATAACTAATAGGTCAAAGGGGAGCCGGTGTTCGACGTAGAAGGTGCGGTTCGTACCGCCGATGGGCAGGGTGATCGTCTCACTGAGCACCACGAGGTTCTGACACCATACTCCGTCGCCTTCCGTTAGGCCAGATAGGTCTACCGGCGAGCAGTTTGCACAGACCGCACAGTCAGGCTCATCGGGTTCAATTAATGGGTCACAACTAGGGCCGCAAAGTGCGTTAGCCAAAGTTTGGAAGCTGCCTCCAGAGGCCACACTTACATCCTGAGGCTCTGGCTCAAAACAGCCTTGGATTTGGATGCAATAGGTCACAGTGTCACCGAGGTCTATGCCGTCTCTAAATATGATTCCGGTGACTCCGGTGAGTGGGTCTGTGCCTACCTCAAAGTCATCGGGATCAAGGGGTACTCCATCTCTGGTGACTCCAAGGACCGTTGGAAGTGGGTCTGCGCAGGTGCCCAGGACCCAGTGACCTAAATCCGGCTCTTCACCGCTGGTAGCAACGGTATAGCACCAGGTAGAAATGCCATTCTCACATTCCATGCTGTCAAGCGTGATTTGGTATATGGCCTGATCAAGGCAGAGATTCGCTGTTCGATCTTCAGGTAGACATGCCATCACATCACCTCCAGTACAGGGTGCGATGGAAGGTAGAGCCAAGGGCAAGGGCCTTACCTACCTAGGATTCGATGGTGTTATACGACGTCGTCGACTCTGATGATCAGCAGTTCAAAGGGCACCTTCTGCTCTAGGTAGAAGGCACGCATGGCCCCAGCGATGGGAAGGGTGATTTCCCGGGAAAGCAACATGACGTTCTTGCACCAGACTCCTTCGCCTACCTGTAATGCGCCAGGGTTAATCGTCTGACAATCACCGCATGTTAGACATTCATTGGCCTGCATAATCTCGACTGGCATATTGGTTTCTCCTTTCTTAACCTTGTTTTGGCTAAAGTGTGATTAGCCATCGGTTTGTTACAGACTATGAAGGCCTTGGAGTATTTGCTTTAGGATATAGGGATTATTTAGTGTGAAAAATGGGCCCATTAGCCAAAAAGGACGCCATTAGGAGCCAACTCATGGTACACTTGATCTAGGAATGGAAAAGGATGGCATAGGGGACAATAAACCTGAAGCTGAAGGAATTTTGGTATTTATTTCCTGAACTTGAAGGGAGAAATAACAATGAAGACCTTAGCATCGAGACAAGCCTATGAAGCTGCCATCAAGGAGGGCACTGTGGTAGTGGTGTTTTCCGCGCAGTGGTGTGCCGATTGCAGAGTCATCGAGCCGGTGCTGCCGGAGATTGAAGAGAAGTATTCGCAGTTGAAGTTTTTCCAAGTCGATCGAGACCAGCTCATCGATCTCTGTCAGGAGCTAGACATCTTCGGGATTCCCAGCTTTATCATCTACCGGGATGGTACTGAGATCGACCGGTTTGTCAGCAAGGATCGGAAAACCCAGGCGGAGATTGAAAGCTTTATCGACAAAGCCATCTCTTAGGATTAGTCGCCAAGGGAGAGAACTTCTAAGTAACCATGCCGAATCTTCTTGACCGAAATCCCCAGGGCGTGCTAACATTTAGGATAAGTTAGCTTGCATATCAGTGCCGATGATGGGGAGTAGTACAACTCGTCTAGACCACAGCGAGCCAGGGAAGGGTGAAAGCCTGGTGTCGGGGATGGGTTGGAACGGACCCTTGAGGAGCAGACCGAAAGTCTCTGGCCAGTAGGCTCTGCCGGCTCCCACCGTTATCGGGATGGTCTATTGCGACCAAAAGTGGGCTATTTTAGCCAACTAGAGTGGTACCGCGGGTATAATCTCGTCTCTAATGGGAGGCGAGTTTTTTTATTTTACGGCACGGAAATCGGATACTGCGAGGTGGGGATGATGTTCAAGACAAGGATTGCTCAACTATTGGCCGGGGCATTGACGGAGGAAGGCATCGATGCCGAAGAGATTAAGTTACTGCTGGAAATACCGCCAAACCCTACCCTGGGAGATTACGCCTTGCCCTGTTTTGGGCTTGCCAAGAGGCTGAGGATGGCTCCCAACAAGATTGCTGCCCAGTTGGCTGAGGCCATCGCCGAAGATGCCTGGTTGGCAAAGGTAGAGGTGGTAGGTGGGTATCTCAACCTTTTTCTAGAGCCCAGCTGCTACATCGCTGAAGTATTGGGGGCGGTACTGACGCAGGGCAATCGCTATGGCTCTGGAGAGGAAGAGGGGAACATTGTCATCGATTTTTCCTCTCCCAATATCGCCAAGCCCTTTAGTATAGGTCATTTGCCTTCTACCGTTATCGGTCATTCCTTGGCCCGGATTTACCGTCACCTAGGCTTTAACGTGGTTCGGATTAACCATCTCGGTGACTGGGGAACCCAGTTCGGCAAGCTGATGGTGGCCTATCATCGCTGGGGTGAGGATCAAGCCATCGAAACCAAGGGAATCAAGGAATTGTTGAGGCTCTATGTGAAGTACCATCAGGTGGCTGAGGAAGACCCGGAGCTGGACAACGAGGCTCGGGCCTGGTTCAAGGGGTTAGAGGATGGCGATGCCGAGGCTGTGCGGTTGTGGGAATGGTTTCGCGCACTTAGTCTCCAGGAGTTTGAGCGGGTGTATCGGCGGATGGGAATTGAGTTTGATAGTTACCTCGGGGAGAGTTTCTACAACGACAAAATGGACGAGGTGCTTAAGACTATCATCGAGGCTGGGATTGCCACGGCCAGCGAGGGCGCTTTGGTGGTCGACGTCGGAGACGACATTCCCCCTTGCCTGCTGAAAAAAAGCGATGGCGCCACCCTGTATGCTACCCGGGATATTACCGCGGCCATCTACCGCTGGAACCAGTGGAAATTCGTCAAGTCTTTGTACGTGGTTGGAGTGACCCAGTCCCTACATTTTGATCAGGTGTTTCGGGTTCTGAACCTGTTGGGCCACCACTGGGCCCAGCGTTGTCAGCATGTCCCCTTTGGAACCATTCTCTTCGGCGATGAGGCAATGTCCACCCGGCGGGGAAATGTCATCTTCCTGGAGGATGTGTTAGAGGAGGCAGTGACCCGTATCCGAACTGTAATCGCGGCGAGAAACCCAGATCTAGCGGACCCCGACGGGGTGGCGAAGCAGGTGGGGATCGGGGCAGTGATCTTTAATGCCTTGGCCCACAGCAGAATTAAGGACACGGAATTTGACTGGGAGAAGGTGATTAGTCTCGAAGGCGACAGCGGTCCCTATGTACAATATGCCTATGCCCGGGGGCGAAGTGTCTTGGCCAAAGCCGAAGAAACCGATGAGGCCGGCTTTGCGCCCCAGGCCCTAACTGACCCAGAGGCCTTGGCTGTGATCCGGTTACTGGAGCGGTTCCCTGAGGTAGTGCGGGGGGCAGCGGAGAAGGATGAACCTTCACTCATTGCTCGCTATTGTCTCGACTTGGCGGCAGCCTTCAATACCTTCTATCATGCTCGACGGATCCTGGGGGTTGATGACACCACCCAGACAGCACGCCTCGCCCTAGTGCGTGGGGTTTGCCAAGTCCTGGAGATAGGCCTGTATCTGTTGGGCCTTGAGGCTCCAGAGGAAATGTAGTGGAGTAGGCAAGAGCTAAAGCTCTTGCCTACTTGGGTTTGTGGGAAAGACGGAAACAGCCCAGAATACTATGCTGCCTACCCCTGGTGCTATTTTCGTCCAATTTTACAAAAAAGATGCGAAACCCAAGAGGAGATCGAGAAACACAGACGAATATAGCAACAAGATCAAAACACAAGGCAACTAGATTTAACTGGGGTGATCGGCGATGGCTGAGATCAAGATGTACTACGGTAATAGCGTGCCCTTGGAGATGCATAAGGTACGG
>JAAYGB010000026.1 GCA_012727955.1 Bacillota bacterium | reverse complement strand
TATTGTCGGTGAGGCACCGAAGATAGTAAAAAGCTCTGTGCCGAAGTGGTGGAACTGGCAGACGCGCTGCGTTCAGGGCGCAGTGGCCGCACGGCCGTGTGGGTTCGAATCCCACCTTCGGCACCATAACACAAAAACCCCCACTAGAATTTGATTTCTGGTGGGGTTTTTTGTGTCGGGCAAAAGGGGGAAGAAGCAGGCGTCTTAGCTCGTGTTCAGTAATCAAGGCTGAAGGAAGATACATCCCGTTATTGACGCGGGATCAACGGAACAGTAGTATTAGGATTAAGACATCATAACGAACATAGTAGAAGCCGAATTTTCGGCTTCTAGATTTTTTTGTTCTATTTCGAGGAGGTAAAGCATGGCAAGAATCAGTTCGCTTTTTGCACCAAGGGACATGACCGAAGGGCCACCGTGGAAGAGAATTGTGGAGTTCTCTATTCCGCTGCTCATCGGTAATGTGGCTCAACAATTTTACAATACCGCAGACTCGATCGTTGTTGGCAAGTACATCGGTGACAACGCACTGGCTGCAGTAGGCAGCGCCGGACCCGTCCTCCATCTCCTGTTGGTGCTTTTTGTGGGTGTTTCCGTAGGAGCTGGGATCCTGGTCTCCCAGCACTTTGGAGCAAAGGATCGAGAACAGCTTTCCAGGACTGTTGGCACATGTATCACCCTGACGGCCATTGTTTCAACGGTGATCATGCTCCTTGGACCATTGGTGAGTCGGCCGCTGCTGCGGTTTCTCAATACACCCCCGACGATTATTGATTGGTGTGCCGATTACTTAAACATTTTCTTCCTCGGCAGTTTTGGCTTCGCTTTCTACAATATTTTGTCTGGTGTATTGCGGGGAATGGGCGATTCCCTTTCGGCACTGTTATTTCTGCTCATTTCCACAGCACTTAATATCGGTCTAGATATTTGGTTTGTTGCTGGCTTTGGCATGGGAGTTCCCGGAGTCGCCTTGGCCACGGTTATTGCTCAGGGAATATCGGCCCTTCTCTGTCTGCTCAAACTGCTCAAAATGAAGGATAACTTCACTTTGAACTGGTCCATGCTCAAGCTAACCAAAAAGGATTCTTTAACGGTCTTGAAACTGGGGCTGCCTTCGGGTTTGACCCAAGCTGTGTTCTCCCTGGCCATGATCGTTGTCCAATCCTTAACCAACAGCTTTGGTGAACTGGTGATTGCCTGTAATGTGATTGTAATGCGGGTGGATGGCTTTGCCATGATGCCCAACTTCTCCTTTGGCAGTGCCATGACCACCTTTACAGGTCAGAACGTCGGTGCCCGTAGGTTCGATCGAGTCCAGCAAGGGACTAAGGAAGGTACGAAGATCGCCGTCGCAGTGTCGACTATAATCACCATCCTGTTGTTGTTCTTCGGCCGTTATATAATGAGCGTCTTCACCGATACGACGGAACTGATTGACTTCAGTATGCGTATGCTCCGCCTTCTAGCCGTAGGGTACATCGCCATGGCCGTTACCCAATGCCTATCGGGCGTAATGCGAGGCGCCGGTGATACCATTACCCCCATGTGGATTTCCATCATGACCACCGTCCTGCTGCGGGTTCCCATTGCCTATGGACTGGCCTACCTTACCAGAAGTGAACTGTATCCAACGGGCAGGCCCGAGTCGATCTTTATTTCACTGTTGACCTCTTGGACTCTGGGAGCAGTGATCACTACCCTTTACTATAGGAAGGGAACTTGGAAGAAACGGGGCCGGGCTTTATCCGGCCTTCAAGATGAGCTAGACGCACAAGAAGCTTAAGGAAAAACCCCAGCGGAAGTTTCTTCCGATGGGGTTTTTTCATAGGTTTACAGCAAAAGATCCAGGCCGGTAAAGACCAACAGGACAACGCTTACCAGTAGATTGATCTGAAAGGCCCTAGCAAATCCTTCCGGACTGCGACTCCGAACAAATAGATACTCCGCACCAAAGAGCAAGGCCACAGCAATTATCCCCAGGTAATGCCATTTGCCCAAATTCGACTGAATCCCCCCTAACACCAACAGACCCCAACTGAGGACATGCAAGAAAACAGCAATGTTGACGGCCCGATGGATGCCAAAGCAGGCCGGGATGGAATACAGGCCATGGGCACGATCAAAGTGAACATCCTGGGCCTGATAGAAAATGTCAAATCCCGCCACCCAAAGAACCACCGCTGCTGCCCAAGTATAGGCGACGGCAGGTAAGTTACCCGCTACTGCCAGCCACGCGCCAATGGGTCCAAAGGCCAAGGAGAGTCCCAGTACCCAATGGCTCAGATAGGTAAACCGCTTGGTGTAGGAATAGGCCCAGGGAATGGCTACCGCTAAGGGATAGACCCTTAGACAAATGGGATGTAGTCGCCAGGCCGCTACCAACAGTAGCAGGAGAGAACCGCCAATTACCCAAGCAATGTCTTTACCGCTCACCAGCCCTGCGGGAATCTCCCTGTGAGCCGTTCGGGGATTGAGCGCGTCAATATCCCGATCAATCCACCGATTCCAGGCCATAGCAAAACTGCGCGCAGCAAACATCGCGACAGTGATCCAACCTAGTTGGTTGGCACTGGGTAAACCGGAAGAGCCCAGAATTGCTCCCAGGTAGGCAAAGGGCAGCGCAAATAAGGTGTGGGCGGGACGAATTACGCGAAGTAAATGGATGGCCCGTTGCACCAGATCACTCCAGTCACTGAAATCCTCACCTAATAGTTTTCCCTCTGGCTCCGGGGCAATACCCATGGCTCAGAATTGGCAAAGCCTCCACCCACAAGAAAAGGACCACCCAGGCAACAGCGGGCTGATCTCCCCTGATGCTAGGTGGTCCTGTATTATCATAAAGAATATTCTTCGTTACTTACCTTCCGCTAGGCGCTTGGTATCCCGAGCAATCATCAGTTCTTCGTTGGTGGGCAGAGTCATCACTCGGATCTTAGACTCCGACGCTGAAATGGTAGCCTCTTTTCCACGCAGACCGGTATTCACCGACTCATCCAGGACAATACCCAGTCCCGACAATTTCTCGCAGGCGGCAGCCCGGAGTTCATCGTCGTTTTCACCAATGCCACCGGCGAAGACCAAGGCGTCGACCTTCCCACCCAAGGCTACGTAGTAGGCTCCCACGTACTTGGCCAGGCGGTACACAAACATGTCAAAGGCTAACTGAGCTCGGCTATTGCCTTCCTTCCTTGCCCGATGGATATCCCGCATATCATTGCTGAGACCAGAAATTCCCAGTAGTCCACTCTTCTTGTTGAGGAACTCATCGAGTTCTGCCAGTCCTAGACCCAACTTATCGCCTAAGAAGGGAAGCACTGCCGGATCGAGGTCACCGCTGCGGGTTCCCATTACTAGACCCTCTAAGGGAGTTAGTCCCATGGAAGTATCGATACACTTGCCCTTCTCAACAGCGGTGATGCTGCAACCATTTCCCATATGGGCAGTGATCAAGTTAATTTCATCAAGGGACTTACCGAGAATTTCCGCAGCTCTTTGGGTTAGATACTTATGAGAGGTGCCGTGGAATCCATAGCGACGGACGCCATACTTCTCGTACATCTCATAGGGGATGGCGTAGGTGTAAGCGTACTCCGGCATCGTCTGATGGAAGGCGGTGTCAAATACCGCCACCTGGGGAACGGAATCACCTAAGATCTCTAGACAAGCCTCAATGCCACCGATATTGGCCGGCATATGTAGCGGACCCATCTCAACAAAATCCTTCAAGGTGCTCACCACATCACGGTCTACCAACACCGAATCCTTAAAGGCTTCCTTACCGTGCAATACCCGATGCCCTACGGCATGTACATCGGATAAGCTGGTAAGAACACCATGTTCACTGTCGGTGAGCAATTCGAACACGTCGCTCAAAGCCTGCTTATGGTTGGGAATGTCCTTCTCCACGGTAACCTTGTCAGCCCCGGTACGCTCGTGGGTAATCTGTTGTATTCCCGTTAATCCAATTCGTTCTACTAAGCCACTGGCCAAGACCGATTCATCGGTCATATCAAAAACACGATACTTCAGCGACGAACTTCCACTATTTAGAACCAGTACTTTCAATGACTCAACCTGCCTTCTATAAGTTTAACGTCAAGCTTTGCAATCACTACTGCTTAACTTTTTCCTTAGGGAAAGTCCTCACAAATTAGGACAACCTCTTAGTTAATTCGAATTAGCAGCGAAATCTCCTGCTGCTGTTTCCCTTTCCCCATCAAGGTCAAGGATCTAGCGCCTTCCAATCCTATCGGAGTCACCATTTTTTGATTCTTCAGAACTCCTGTTATTTAGAGGGATTTTTGTGTTGACAGAGTAGTACAAACAATAACTGTAACAATTTTACAACAAACCAGTGCTCACAGTCTCTACCTGCATCCGACGCATCCAAAGCAAGGGTGGTGATCTTGGGCCAAATCTCACTTTCCACTTACTTGGTTGCAATTCTAGAAAGGAGATGACCGATTGATGAGAAAATCACTGATTATTTCTTTGGTAACGTTGATGCTCATAGCAGCTCTGGGGGTTGCCAATGCCGCTACCTTAGACGTCTGGCTAGTAGACTGGACCGAGGCCACCCAGAAGCTTTTCGAAGAAGAATTAATCCCTGCCTTTAATAAGATCCACCCCGATATTGAAATCAAGATGACCTGGGTAGAATGGTCTAAGTATGATGAAAAACTGCTCACCGCCTTTGCCGGTAACACTGCTCCGGATATTTTCCAGACCGGTGCCGAGTATGCTTGGCAATTGGCGACCAAGGGACAGGCGATCTGTATCGATGAGTACATCGCCAATTACCCCGAGAAGGACGATTTCTATGACGGAGCTTGGGGTGTGACCTTCTGGGAAGGAAAGCAATACGGGGTTCCCTACCTGACGGCTCCCCGGGCCAATATCTACCGCATGGACATTCTCAACGAAGTCGGTATCACCAAGGTACCGGAGACCTGGGAAGAGGTCCATGAGGCAGCTGCCAAGACTACGGACCGTCGTGGAAACCGGATGCTTCGTCAGGGAATGCCCGACGGTACCTGGCAAGAGTTGATTCAACTGCTGCTGGCCGCCGGTGGAGAGTTCATCAGAGAAGATGGCACTACTGGCCTGAACACTCCGGAAGGCAAAGCGGCACTGCAATATCTAGTGGACCGTAAGTCCGTCGTTAGCCCTCCGGGCACAGCCCAGTTGTCGCAGAGCCCAATTCCCAACTTCGCAACGGGTCGCCAGGTGATTGCGTATGGAAACCAGGGTCCCATCAACCAGGTGCAGACCTATGCACCGGACAAGATCGATAGTCTGGCCGTTGCCATCTCGGTACCCGGTGGCGAAAAATATGTAGTGTCCGATCCCTCGAAGGTACGAGGCGTCTCCTTGACCTTCACCGACTGGTTGGCAATTTCCACCCAGGCCGAGGATCCCGACGTTGCTTGGGAATTTGTGAAGTTCCTAATTTCCACCGAGAACATCACCAAGTACAACGAGGCCACTTGGTTCATGATTCCACCTCGTCGCAGCGCTGCAGAGCAGGCTCACTGGCTGCAACTTGGTCCCCTCCAACAGTTCCTCGCTGTCTTTGATGAGTACGGGGTTCCCTTCCCGGCTTTCCCAGAAACAGCTAGGATCCAGAAGGTCATGGTGGACAACATCGAGCTAGCTCTCAACCAGAGAATCACCGTCGATGAGGCCCTGGCCACCATGGAAAAGGGAATTAACGAAATCTGGGCCGAAGCGTTGAATTAGAATAAGTAGCCATTCTGCAGGGGGCCTGAGCGCCCCCTGCCCCAAAAAGGGAGGTCCAAGAAATGAAGTCACCTAAGGGCTTGTTCGGTAGCAAGATCAACCGCAAAAGGACAATAGAAGGTTACCTATTTGCCAGTCCCTGGTTCTTAGGGTTCTTCCTCTTTACCGCCGGACCGATGATAGTCTCCTTTGTCATGAGCTTCTTCAATTATGACGTTCTCACACCGGCGTCCTACATTGGGTTTGACAATTACCGGGTGATCTTCACTGACGATCCGCTGTTTTGGAAAGCCTTGTACAACACCTTTTTTTACGCCTTTTTTCAAATTCCCTCTTACCTTGTAGTATCTCTCGTCGTCGCAATCATGATGAATCAGAAGATCCGTGGAATCAGGGTTTTCCGAACCCTCTACTACCTGCCGGCGGTAACAGCTGGGCCAGCAACGATGATGCTCTGGCTCTGGCTCTTTGACCCCTCTTCGGGCCTGATTAACCAAGCTCTATGGGCCTTAGGAATCTATGACACTCCTCTATGGTTACAGAGTGAGGTTTGGTCCAAGCCCTCCCTGATCCTGATGAGTTTGTGGTACGCCGGATCCAGTATGGTTATCTACCTGGCAGGACTGCAGGGAATCCCCCAGGAGCTTTATGATGCAGCCTCCGTCGATGGAGCCGGCACCTGGAGGCAATTTTGGAAAATTACCCTGCCAATGCTATCGCCCACTATCTTTTTTAACCTCATCATGGGAATTATTAACGCCTTCCAGATCTTTGAGCAAGCCTATCTGATGACTGAAGGTGGGCCGATGAACTCAACGATGTTTTATGCTTTGTACCTGTACTACAACGCCTTCAAGTGGCTCAAGATGGGATATGCATCGGCCTTGGCGTGGGTGCTCTTTGCTATCATCCTAATCTTGACGCTAATCCAATTCAAGTTCGCTAACCGCTGGGTATACTACGAACTTGCGGACAGGGGGTAAGGAGAAAGTGGTCAAGCAAACAATTTCAACGGCGGAACAGGCTAGACAACTCAAGAAAAGACGCCAGCGAATTGATGCCATCAAGAAAATCCTGGTGTTTATCATCCTCAGTCTAGGTGCCCTTTTGTACATTGCACCCCTTTTGTGGATGGTCTCTACCTCCATCAAGACAGATATTCAGACCTTTGCTGATCCACCGATCTGGATCCCATCGCCCGCGGTCTGGGACAATTATATCAAGATCATTACCAGCTCCGATTGGCAGCGATGGGCCTGGAACACCATTTATTTGACTGCAATGGGTCTGATCGGTACGCTGCTGTCCACGTCGTTGGTGGCTTTTTCCTTCGCCCGCCTGCAGTGGCCGGGACGTAACTTCTGGTTTGTCGTCTTGCTCTCAACCATGATGTTGCCCTACCAGGTTACCATGGTGCCGATGTATCTCATCTTCACCAGACTAGGTTGGGTAAATACCTTTAAGCCCTTAACGGTGCCGCCCTTCTTTGCCGTGGGAGGAGCCTTTTATATCTTCCTGCTCCGTCAATTCTTCTTGACAATTCCCCGGGAACTGGACGAAGCCGCGATTATCGACGGGTGCAGTACCTTTCGGATCTTCTGGGAAATCATCTTGCCACTGGCGAAACCGGCCTTGGCTACTGTGGCCATCTTCACCTTTATGGCTCATTGGAACGCATTCCTGTCACCACTGATCTATATCAGAGACAGCAAACTGTTCACCCTGACACTGGGACTGGCGTCCCTGCGGACCAACTATGCCGTGTCTGGAATAGTGATGTGGAACCAGCTGATGGCGGCATCGATCCTGATTGCACTACCGTGCTTGCTTCTCTTCTTCTTTGCACAACGCTACTTTATTCAAGGTGTTGTCATGTCGGGGATCAAGGGATAGATTTGGCCCCAAAGAAGATACGCCTCCTGAATTTGCCAGCACGTTAGGCGAAGAGCCAAGACTAGGTTGACTACCTGGTCTTGGCTCTTCTTATCCCTGCAGTAGTGCACGCAACTGCTGTGCGTTTAGGTAGGCTTTCCCTTGATAGTGGTTGTTCATCACTGCATACACGGAATCAGCTTGGCTGGCCAGAGAGCGCAATTTCGGCACCCATTCCTCTAGCTCCTCGGGAGAGTATAGGTAGTCATATCGCTCATAGGCCTCCTGATGCTTCCACCACTTGGCAGCATTGCGACCGTGAAAGCGTACATAGGCAATGTTACCGGTAACTCGCAGGATATCGGGAAAAAGACTGGCCAATTTGGGAGCATCGACACAAACAAGACCGAAACCCAAGTCATCCAGGAAGGGAAAGACGGCCTCCGTCTCTGCCCAACTGCGGTGACGAAACTCTACTACCACGGGAAGGTCACCTAAGACCTGGCGCAATGTGACTAGGTGCCGTCGATTCTCCCTTTCGTTACGGAAACTATTTGGGAACTGAGCCAAGACGCAGGCTAACTTCCCCGTCTCCCGCAGGGGTTCTAGGGCTTCCTGAAAGACGGGGCCCAGCTCAACAATACCCTCTCGCTCGTGGGTGAAACCTCGAAAGACCTTGACCGCAAAGCGGAAATCATCGGGTGTCTTCTTCTGCATGTTATCAAGCATGAACCTGTTGGGCATCCGGTAGAAGCTAGAGTTTATCTCGGTAAAGGAGAACTCCTGGGCATAATGGGTCAACATGTCCTTATCCTGGGTGCCTTCTGGATAGACAGGCCCCACCCAATCCCGATAGGAGTATCCTGCGGTTCCTACGATAATCATCGCGCTATCCTCCTTCTTTTCCATAGCCAGAGAGGCAAAAAGCCCCCCGAAGAATCCGAGGAGCTTATTTCCCACAGGTTGATCTATTAGTTTCGGCTGCCAATTTCCAGGTTCAAGTGGTACTCCTTAGCGGTGGTATCGGAAACGACGGCCTCAATGGTGGCCTCGGGCCTCGCCAAAGTCCCTGATAAATAGGCTCGCCCGGTCAAATTCACCACTTCTCCCTCCGAGGGAATCTGTTGGTCGGAGCCTTCAGTCAAGAGTGAGTCAATGGTCCCCCATTGCCACCTGCTGGCCTGTACATCCAATCGCAAGGGTTCCCCTCGGACCCCACCACCTCGAAAGGTAATTACACCGTCAAGGTAGGTACTTCTCCCCTCTGAGATCACTATCCTATCCCGGGAAATGGAAAAGGTAGCCTGGGTTTCATCGAAGGTATGACCCCATAGGGTTCCACCATGCAATTTCACATCGCCATAGATATCGGGATTCCAGACGGGACCGACAAACTGTAACTTGCCGCTCACTCGACCACCAAAATCAGCCTCATAGCCCAAGACAGCTAGAACATCCCGGGGATTTCCAGACTCGAGGTCAAGAGCAAAATTCACCATCGTTAGACCCCGAAACTGCATTTCACCGGAAAGCCGATAACGAGCGGACTCCTGCTGCAGCACTAAGTTGTTTACAGTCAACTTCCGGGTGGACAAACTGATGTTACCGCGAACTCTATCCACCGGTCTGCCTAAGAATACTCCCCCTTGGGCCAGTGATACTTCACCCTGGAGCAGTGGATCCTTAAAGGAGCCCGTCAGAGTTCCCTTGAAATTGGCTAAGCCGCTAATGCCACTGTCGAGGGCCTTGGGAATACTAGCCGCTATGTCAAAGCTTTCCATTGTGGTCGCCAGTTTCAGGCTTCCATCCAAGCCCACTGTTCCCGCAACAGCGATGGTGGAATCATCCTTTCGCATCGCCAGGTTGTGGACGTACATTTCGCCTTTACTATAGCGGAAATCTCCCTGCAACAAATCCACTCTATAGGTGGCATTGTCAAATAGAGGGGTCTGCAGGGCACCCTTTTCAATACGAAGGCTACCTTCGACAACGGGATCAAAGACCGGTCCCGCCATCGTCGCCTGAATCTTAGCGGTACCCTCTAGCCCCAAATCCGAGAATTGGGGGAAATGCTGTACAAAGCTGGCAAAATCTACTTCATTGGACTCCAGGGTGACGTTGGTGTCATCAACACCGATGATCCCATTTCCCGTTAACTCCGCTCCAAAGAGTCCAACCCTCACCTGTCTCAACGCCAGCAGATCTGCATCGATCTCCAAGGAACCGTCGAGCTGAACGGGTATCTCCTCTTGGCCAAACTCAAAGCCCCGAAACACGAAGACGCCGTTACGGACCGTTAATAGCAGCTCCAGAGGGCGTTTTGTCTGATTGTCCTTGAGATTAACCAGACGATTTAAGTTCCAACCCCGCTCCTCCCGTTCGATATTCAGGACTGGGTTATCCAATTCTATACCCGTCAAGGCACCACTGACATGGTTCAAGTTAAGAATCAATCCCAGTAAACTAAAGTTAAAGGACACAGTATCGGCACTTAACATCAGTTTGGTCTCGTCCCTGGGATCAAACACCTTAACATCCTGCACGATGACACGACTTAGGCCCCTTAACTGGGTATCTCCCACCTCCACTGCCCCTTGAAACAGGTCCGTCAACGCTGCGGTAACTGTGGTGCGAAGGGAGCTAGCCTGGGCTAGACTCGGTGACCCAAACCAAACTGCAGCAACAACGAAAATAATGAACAAACCGATTGTCCTTTTATTCCCCGTCCTCCACCGAGTCACCGCCCTCACCTCCCCAATGAACAATGCCCGCCGCATCATTCCTACAACAACCTCTATACAATTCCACGATCTCTAGTCTTTCCATTATTGGTTAATAAATCCTTCTTAGAATTGTTAAGAACAAGCCCCGCAGCGAAATCATCCGGCATATTCTTCCGCTACTTGCTCGGCTATTTCCTCCAGCACGCCCATGCACCCAGCAAGATCGAAGACAGTGAACCGGGACCTCATCTCCCGGGAAAAGAGCAGTGCCCGATATAGCTCCTCGCGACTTATCCCAATTTCGTCAACAAAGGCTGGGCCCTTTACCACCCGCAGCTGCTTGATCATCTTCTGAGGTTGGGGTAGCTGCTCAGCCAGCCGCTGTAGCTGAGACCAGTGTTTCACCGCATTCTGCTGTAACTGCCGCAGTGACTCCGGTGCAAACCACTTTGCTTGGGCCTCGGAAATAACCTGTTCACTGACTCCTTGGTATTCCTCCCGCACTTTCTGCTCTCTCAGCCCAGGATTAATGGTATATATGGGGCGCAGCTCAGCCTCCGACAAAGCAAACAACTTCTTGATAAAGGCAAGACAAATGGGAGTTGCAACTCCTACTTTGGCCCCATGCAAGGCGTCTTCCTTTCCCTGCAGACCCGCTTGTACTTCCCAATAGTGCGCAAGGAGGTGCTCCGGCCCCGAGGCCGGTCGAGAGTTACCGGTCAACATGATAGCGATACCGGATAGAATTAAGGCCTCGGTTAGGGCCTCAAGCAGCTTGGGACTACCTTCACCCACTTCCTTGGCACCGGATAGACAAGCCCTAACAGCCTCGTCCATCAGCTCCTGAGGATAGGTGCAGTAATACTCACCGGTGATTGTATGGGACATCTGCCAGTCAAAGCGAGCAGTCACCTTCCCGACAATATCGCCAAAACCCGCTGCCACCATGTGAGCCGGAGCAGTCGCTAGGATACCACTGTCGGCAAAGATGGCTCTGGGAGCATGGGCGGAAAAGGTCTTCTTGAAATTCCCCAGGTGTAAAGGAGCCACACTGGAGGCATATCCATCCATGGAAGGAGCGGTAGGGACACTGATAAAGGGTAAGCCGATCCGAGCGGAGACAAATCGAACCAGGTCATTAATCGTCCCGGCTCCCAAGGCAACCATAACCTGACAGTCAGGAGGAATTTCCATCAGTATTCTCCCGACAGCCCCTTCGTCGGGTACCAAGGGCTTGTCACTGGGCGTTTCCAGTTGAATCCACTGGATGTCAAGGGTCTTCGGTAAGTAATGACAAATTGCCCCTTTGCCCACCTCAGCAGTATTGGCATCGGCGATCACCGCCAGGGATTTCCAGTCTTGGTGCTCTAAGTATTCCGCCAGATCTGCTAGCGCGGTGTTTCCCACCGATACTACCTCGATATCCTGGCGATGTTCTCGCCCACAGGAACATTTCACAGCATTGATCCGTCGAATTAGATCCTGCATGCTCAAGCCCATCATCCCCCTAATCACAGAAAAGGAGCCATGATGGCGCTATGGCTCCTACTCAATCCCATGCCTCCCGATCTTCCTACTTGGCCTCTGCTCTGATCTGCCTCAGCCTCTTCATCACATCGTTTTCGCCGCGACCAAAGTAATCGTACAGCCGCTTGTACTCTTGATAAATCTTGTCGTATATCGCTGCGTTTTCCGGAATGGGCGAATAGCTGGTGGCCTTGACTCGGGCCATCGCCTGAGCAGCATCAGTAATGGTGGCGTACCCACCTGCTTCCACTCCAGCGGCTACGGCACCAAACATAGCTGCTCCCAGGGCCGGAGTTTGGGAGGAAGCTGACACCTTGATCTCCATATTAATAACATCGGCATAAATCTGCATTAGTAAAGCGTTTTTTTCCGGAAGACCGCCACAGGCATAAAACTCATCGATGGGAATCCCAGCATCCCGGAAGGCTTCGACGATTACCCGGGTGCCAAAGGCTGTAGCTTCAATCAAAGCCCGATAAACTTCCTCCGGCGTGGTATTCAGATTCATTCCAAGGATCAGTCCGCTTAAATCAGCATCGACCAGCGTCGAACGATTTCCATTCCACCAGTCCAAAGCCAACAGACCGCTTTCCCCTACCCGGAGTCTAGCTGCCTTTTCCTCCAGCAGCTGGTGAAGGGTCAATCCCCGAGCTTCTGCCTCTTTACTATATTCTTCCGGCACGGCATTGTCAACGAACCACCCGAAAATATCGCCGACAGCAGCCTGCCCTGCCTCATATCCATAGTACCCCGGTAGGATCCCATCTTCTACCACGCCGCAAATCCCTTCCACAGGTACCTGTTTGTCACTGATCAGGCAGTGACAGATAGAGGTGCCCATAATCGCCAACATCTTTCCTGGCTCCGTTATTGTCGCAGCCGGGACAGAGACATGGGCATCGACATTGGCAACGGCTACTGCCACATGGGGAGACAACCCTAACTCCCTGGCCATCTCTGGCGTTAAGGTCCCAGCCCGGGTGCCCTGGGGGTAGATGTCGGTGCTCATTTTCTCTTCGACGATATTCTCCAACCTGGGATCCAGTGCTCGGAAGAACTCCTTGCTGGGATACCCCTCACTCTTACTCCAAATAGCCTTATACCCTGCCGTACAGGCATTACGCCGCTCATTTCCAGTGAGCTGCAGGACCACCCAGTCCCCAGCCTCGATGAACCGATCCGTCTGCTCATACACCTCTGGCGCTTCATTGAGAACCTGCCACACCTTCGGGAAGAACCATTCCGAGGAGATCTTCCCTCCGTAACGCTCTAGGAAGCTCTCTCCCCGCTCCTGGGCAATGGCATTGAGGCGGTTGGCTTCGTCCTGCGCTGCGTGGTGCTTCCACAATTTCACCCAGGCATGGGGATTACCGGCCAGTTCCGAGCGATAACACAGGGGTACTCCCTGGGCATCGATGGGGAGAATCGTACAGGCGGTAAAATCGATCCCAATGCCGATCACATCATCGGGTGAGATACCCGCCTGGGAGATGACGTCGGGAATCGTCTTTTTCAGCGTCCTGATATAATCCGCCGGGTCCTGAAGTGCGAAGTCTGGAGGAAGTTCCGTACCATCGGGCAACCGCTCGTCCATTACCCCATGACTGTAATTGTATACACTCTGGGCAATTTCGTCGCCATTGGTGACATCCACTAATACAGCTCGACCGGATAATGTACCAAAGTCCACTCCAATTGAATACTTGGTGGCCACAGTATCAACTCCCATCTACAGCTGTTCCCTTTTCTTCTTAGCTTCGGCGACTAGCCCTCTTACCCTTGTTCGAATCTGGCGCAAAAAAAGAAGGACCGAAACTCGATCCTTCTGCTGTGCACACTGTTATCATCGCAGTCTCCTGACAAAAATCGAGAATCTAGGCAACCAATTTTCTGTCAAGAGCCTTCTCAGCGAGCATCCTACCCAGTTCTTTGGCGTAGGACTCCACTTCTGCCATGGCTTTGTCTATTTCCTGGCTGAGTTCTGCAGCATTCTCCTCGCGGAACTGCTGAACCTTCTCTCTCATCTGAGCAATCTGCTCTTCTCCCTGGGCTTCAGCAGCTAGCCGCAATTCCTCCATGATCGTGCCGGCATCGATCCGGGCGCTGTAGAGGCGCCTTTCCAGAGAATCCTGCAACGACTTTGCCTCTTCCTCCGCCCTCTCAGCTGCAGTCACTAGTTTGTTGACCCGTTCCGAGCGCTTCTCAATCAGTGACATCACTGGATCAAAGAGGATCTTACCCAGTAAGAAGGCAAAGATGAGGTAACTCAGACCATGGATGACGATACTTTGCCATACTATATCAATCAATGCGGTTCCCTCCAGACACTGCGAATTTTGCTTTTAGTCTGGCTCTAGAGAAGTCCGCGAGCAATTCCGATCAAGATCAAGGAAATGACCAAAGAGTAGATACCGGTGGTCTCGGCTACTGCCTGACCCAACAACATGACGGGAATGATTTGACCTCTTGCCTCAGGTTGACGGGCAACTCCTTCAACGGCGGAAGCTGCTGGCATTCCCTCACCGATACCAGGACCGATAGCTCCTATACCCATAGCAATACCTGCGCCCAATAGTGCTGCTCCTGCAACAATAGCATGACCTAAATCCATTTTTCCCCAGGACGAATGAGCGTCCCAGGTTCCCCCCTTTCAATGTTAGCTTCGAATCATGTTAGTAAAACTAAGTGTTTTGCCCTACTCCAACAAAGAAAATCTGCTGATTACTCCATGGCTAACGCGATGAAGGTCATCGACAACATCGTAAAGATGAAGGCTTGAATCAAACCCGACACCAAGTCGAAGTATAGGCTCAACGCCGCTGGCAAGACAATCGGGACGAGACTAAATACCATCGCACCGAGTAAAGTGCCGCCGAGAATGTTCCCAAACAAACGCAGCGACAATGATACGGGCCGAGCCAATTCACCAAGAATATTCAACGGTGTTAGAGGGAGCGGCTCAAAGAAGCCCTTTATGTAACCCAGACCATTGGCCTTTAGGCCCATGTAATGGTTGATAACAAAGGTAAAGAGCGCCAAACTAACCGTCACATTGATATCGCCGGTAGGTGGTCGAATTCCAAATAAACCGGAAATATTCGCCAAGTACAAATACAACATTAATGCCCCGAAATACTTGACGAACCCCTTACCTACGCCACTCATGTTTGAAGCCACAAGGCCATGAAGACCCTCCACCAGTAACTCCACCGCGGCTTGCAACTTCGACGGCACGTCGTTCAATCGTCGTGTCACGATGAACGCAATCACCAAAATCCCACCCATGACCAACCAGCCGTTACGGACGGTCTCGGTGATTGGTATCCCGAAAAGATGGAAAACCACCCTTGGAGCTTCAAATAACTCCGTTGGCAAGACTTTCCCCCTCCCTTCACTCGGTAACTTCATAATCGGACTGCCGCGTCACCAGCCAAGCGAACACGACAATTCCGCTTGTATACACAACGAGGAACAGCAAACCAAGAACTACGGAATTCAAGTATGGCGATAGGATAAAATCCAAACCTAGCAGTAACAGTCCTACCCAGAGAAGCCGCTTTCTAAACGCCCTCTGCGTCACTTTACGAACCAAACCCTTTGGCTGTGCGAGGGTACGAATACCGTCTCTAAACAGCAGCATCAGATTAAAGGAACTAATCAGCCAAGCTCCGATAACGGCAACGACTCCAATGAGTCCTAGCCAAATCCCAGCCCCGATGGCACTCAGCCCAGCGGGTATCGCACTGAAGATCAAGACATCCTTGAGCAATTGCCTCACATGCATAATTTCACCTTTCTGGTCGATCCATCTCTCGAGCCACTAGCTGATAGACACTGTAGAAACCTGACACTAACCCAAAGACTACGCCAATAATCATAAACACGATGCCCGTATCCAGGCGCCGATCGATCCAACCTCCTAAGTAATAACCCATTAAGGTTGTAACCACAATGGTCAGACCGATCTCCGTGATCAAAGCAAAGTATCGCGCTATCAGTCGCATTCTCGTCCCACTTTGACTTCGTGAAGTTTATCGCTGATTGCCAAACTGATTATAACACACCTGGGAAATACAGTCAAAACTCTTCCTTCGAATTCCCACGAATTCGAAGGATTCTTGTCATTTAAGTATTCCCCAACCAAGACCTTGCATTACAGGATTCTGCGCTGACCTACCATACCCCTGCCGCCAAGCCGCTTGAAAGGAGGCAAGTGTCTGACTACTAGTGCCCGAACACAAATAGATAAGAAAAAGCACCGACCGCAAAGGTCGATGCTTATGGCTCCCCGGGTAGGACTCGAACCTACAACCACACGGTTAACAGCCGCGTGCTCTACCATTGAGCTACCGAGGATTAAAAGGTATTCGGCAACGT
>JAAYGB010000025.1 GCA_012727955.1 Bacillota bacterium | reverse complement strand
GTAGATGACTTTTTCAAAGAGCTGCAGTACTTCATGTTATGTAATCAAAGGCGATCACTAGCATATACTTTAGTACTGCAATTGCTTAATTCTGTGAGGTTACCGGGATCCCTTCTTTTCCCCGAAAAAATTATCAATTTTTTTCCTGGACCACCGTCAGTCAATTACTGGTGGCATAGGAAGGGCTTGTAACCTACATGTTAGAGTATAATACAGCCAACTACAAATAGCAATAACCCCCGAGCAAATCGGGGGTTATTGCCTTTAGGATATTATCTCATGATTGCTGTCTTAGAATTCAACCTTTATACCGGCGTTGAAGTTAGCACCGTCTACGCTGTGGTATCCAGCGCCAAGCTCAATACCGTTGGGAGCAGTGTACTCGACACCAGTCTCCCAAGTTACATCATCGGTGTTGGTGAACTCAACGGCACCGTTGATGCCCAGGCCTTGCAGCTGCTCGATGGCGTTTACCTCGGCCTCTGCCTCAAGCTTGTGGCCAACGGGTCCACCCTTAGGCATGGTAGCGGTGTACTTACCGTTTACATCCACACCGGTGAGTGCAAAGTCCTTCTCAGCGGTCAACTTGGTTTGTGCATACTCGAAGGTAGCATCCTCTTCGTCGAACTTGGTCTCTGCACCCAGCTTGTAGCCAGCCAACTCAGTGTTAACACCGAGCTTAGCCTCATGACGAGGGTTGTCGTAATCAGCGCTCATGGTGAAGTCGCCTTGTACAGTTTCGATACCTACGTTGTAACCTGCGTTCTGGTCAGCCTTCTCCTTGCCAAGACCCTGAGCTACTCCGATGATGTCAGTTCTGTTATCACCGTCTTTGGTCTCGTTGTAGTATTCCGGTGCAAAGGAACCGTAGACACCATCCATCAAGTCACGGTATCCAACGGAGATGGTGGTGTTCTCGCTGGCGGCCAGGTCAGCCTCAACCTGGTAGATGCCGCTGCGGTCCTCACCAACGGTGGTACCAGCATACATAGCGTCAATGGTCATGCTGTCGGAGGGAGCAACTTGACCCTCTACTGCGTAAGCAAGTTCATCCTTAGCGGTGCTGCGGACCAAAGTGGTCTTAGCGTTACCAAGGTCGAAGTCGTAGTCAACGTTGACACCGGCATCCATAGCGTTGTTCCAAGCCATGAATCCACCGATGGTAGCATCGCCAATCTCAAGACCGTCAACGCTAGCACCGTTGTTCTTTACGGTGGCTACCAGGTCAGAGTGCTTGACATCCAAGCTACCGAGACGAGTGGTGAGAGAGGGGCCACCGTTCCAAAAGGCGCCCTGGTTCTCAATCCATGCCTTGTCGATTTCCAATTGACCCAAACCGAAAGGAGTATCCTCATCGGTGTTCTTCAGGCCCAAGTGGGCGCTGAGGTTGCTGTCCTCTCCGGCCAATCCAAGATCGACCTCTACGGAGTTGCTGCCAGCCCAACGGTCAGTTTCATTCCATTCAATGCTGTTATCAACAGTAGCACCTACGGTGAGTTCAGCGGCAAAGGCTGAAGCACCAAGAGACATTACCATTAGAGCAACTAGTGCAATAGTTAGTTTCTTCATTGTAGAGTGTATCCCCCTAAGTTTTGTTTAGTTGATGTGTGTTGTGTTTTATGCTGCGTCGTCTTTCTTTTGCTTTTCGCATTGTGGTACATCTAAGCTGCAGTTATTGCTTCAGCGCTTGTTGCATCTGGGGGACAAGCCGATTTGCTTGAGTATCCATGTTTCCTCAGGCAGTGAGCTCTTCCCCGTGACTGTGACGATTGCTGCATCTTATTGTCCTCCAACCTTGGGCTTCTAGGGCACTTAGGGCGTCGCACCTCCTTTCTCGACCCGAAACCCAGACTTAGGTCGGTGACAAAGCTGAATTGTTGTGAGCAAGGTTTGCTCCTTTTACACTTAACAATTTCGACTTTTTGCGACATATTCCTTTTGGGAATAACTTGTAACTTTAAGTGATATGTCGCAATCGCTAAGTGATTTGTAAATTGTCTGCTCACAAAACATAGATTTCGACAAAATCTTTTTCACCCCTGCCGCTTTTTATCGGTAGTATCTGGATCTAAAACGGCGATAGGCCGTACCCTCACGTCCTTTCAGGGTACGGCCCATTGCTAGTCGGATCGATCTATCTGGTTGTATCTAGAGAATAAACTTGCGAATTGCCTCGGCCACACCGGCCTCCTCATTGGAAGGAGCAATCCAGTCTGCTGCTTCCTTGGCAGCATCAGAGGCATTGCCCACGGCTACTCCAATACCTGCGTACTGCAGCATCGCCACATCGTTGCCGCCATCGCCGATGGCTATCACTTCTTCTCGGGCAAGACCCAGGCTCTCTGCCAGTGCCTTCAGGGCTACCCCCTTGGAAATGCCCTTGCGGGTAATTTCGATATACCGGGGCTTCGACTGAAAAATAGACAACTGCCCTTCATACTGTTGCGACAAGTGACCTAACCAGGAGGCAATGGGAGCCTCATGTCCAACGATGAGGAGTTTTGTTGGCTCCGTGTCCAGGAAATGCACTAAATCGCCAACGGGAACAGCCTCGGTTCCGGTCATCATCTGATAATACTCCGTATGTTCAGTGACCCGCTCCACATACAACTCGTCATCGACATACACATTTAAGTCAAGATCATGGGCCTGACACAGCTTTGCTAGCTCCCTCGCTAGGGACAGAGGAACGGGATAATGCTGCTTCACCTCTCCCTCCACGGTGCGCACCATCGCCCCGTTATAGAGAATCAACGGGCCCGTTAGCCCGAGCTCCCTGGCATAGGGTACCGTGGATTGCCACATTCTCCCGGTGGCCAGGATCACATGGACTCCCTTGGCCTGGGCCTGGGAGATAGCCTGATGAGTTTCCTTGGGAATTACCAGCTCATCGGTGATTAAAGTGTCATCAACGTCTATTGCTAATAGCTTGACTGTCATTGGGGTTCCTCCCATCTACATATCCATAGGATGGTTCAACACAGGCTTGACCGATACCTGTTGCCCTGGGGAGTCCCACAAGCAAAAAGGCGACCCCACATCGGTCGCCTACCTGTCTCGTATCACTGGCTGGGCCAGTGTCTTTTTTTAGGTATTCTTAGTACACGGAACCCTCTTCGGGAATAATGATCCAGGCCAACACGTAAATCAGCGCACCGCCAATTCCCGCCATTGTGACCGACAGGATAACCCAGAGCAAGCGGATAATAGTTGGGTCGACTCCCATTGCCCTGCCCAATCCGGCACATACCCCGGCGATCATCCGCCCACTTAGCGGTCTGGTTAACTTAGTCATGCTACCCCTCCTCCGGGAGTCACCGGGCTAATCGACGTAGACCTCTACCCGTTCATCCCCATCAATAACTTCTACCAACTTACCGTCGGCACCCTCTTCCACCGCCAAACGCACTAACTCATCGATATCCAAGTCCCTAATCCCGCTGTCCTTGGGAGCAAACCGCAATCCCACCTTAGCCAAGGCCAGGGGAATGGTGACATTAACTTTGTCCTTCCCTTCCTCAAAGACCTTGACTCGAAGAAACCTCCCCTTCACCGCAGGCCTGAGAGGTTTCTCCGGCGAGTTCGGTTCAATGGCCTCCAAGAGCTTCTCAGCTTCCTCTACCGTAATCTTACCATCGGCCACCATCTGAAGTATATGGGTCCGTTCAGCCTTCATTGAAACTCCCCCTTAAGCCTCAGTAATCGCGATATGGGAATTACTGGTCCTCGCCAGAATATCTAGTCTATGCTCGGCAGTTCCATACCTCTCGCCCTGGGCTACGATGAACTTGTTGTCTATCTTTTCATCCCGGGTCTTGATCTGCAGCACATCGGATTCGATCTGAATGGCCCCAAAGCCAGTCTTGGCTTCAATACCTGTTACCGCCAGCAGGTCTCGGGGGACTGCCACCGTGATGCTGCCGTTGGAGGTAATCAGCTCGTATCGACCATTTTGATCCAAGGTCACGGGATCCTGCTGCAAAGGATGCAGCTCAATGGCGCCGTTAGAGGTTCGACACCGGACGTCTCGAGCGGAAACCCGAGCTTCGATGCGCCCATTGCTGGTTACCGCCTCAAATTGTCCTGCCTTCACCGCGGAGCAATCAATGGCTCCGTTACTGGTTCCCAGAATTAGCTTTTCTGCGGTGATGTTCCGCAGCTGCAGTCGGCCGTTGGAGGAGTGTACTTCCATCAACCCTCCGACGATGTCCTGGAGTCGAACCCAACCGTTGGAGGTACGCAGCCGCAGCTTATACCACCGGTCCCGAGGCAAGAAGAGGCGAGTGTTCATCGCTAGACAGCTGCCGCTTTTCACTCCGGCTTCCAGACGCCCCGGTCCCACATCGATCACCAATGCATTTTCCCGGCGTTCTTCCTCGCCGACGGCACCCTTTAGCACCTTTTGACACTCAAAGCGGTATCCTGACTCCTCCCACATCACCACTTCCAGATGCCCATTGTTGCCGGAATACCCCACCTCAACTTCGTTGCCCAGCAACTCACCGCTGTGGGTCTCCTCGACGGTTATCGTGGGGCCAAACCAACTGGCGATTACGGGAAACTGGGCAAACCACTTGGGCATATTGGCCAAGGCCGGTTTGATATCCCTTTGAATCCGCTCTTCCAGCACCCGAGAGAACTTCTCCGCGGCCCTTTGTACATTATCGGCAAATCGACTGGCCTCTTCCTCTAACCTTTGGGAAAAATCCTTGTCGGCAGTGGGCTCAAATCCCGGAGACTCCTGACGCCCAGCCCTTGCCTCAAAATCACCAAAGTGGGACTCCTCCGGAGAACTGGTCCCATTTTCCAGGGCATCGATTAAGGCCGCCCCTTCTTCGGCGGTGATTTTTCCTTCAGCAATCATTTTTAGGATCAGCAAGCGTTCTTCCTTCACAAAACCGCCCTCCCTACCTTTGCTCCTTCAATTTTTGGAGTGCCTCCTCCGGCGTGATCTCGCCCCTGTCCAATCGACTGAGAATCTCCCGCCGTCGCTCCGCCATTTCTTCTGCCTCGGTCTCCACCCCATCGTCCTTGTCCACGGTGTATCCTAAGGCAGCAATTACCTGATCCAATCGACTGCGCACCGTCGGATAACTGATTCCCAGGGTGCGCTCAACCTCCTTGATGTTTCCCCGTGAGGCAATAAAAACCTCAACGAACTTCCTCTGCTCTCGACTTAGCTGGCAGAATTTGCACAGAGCAAAGTGCCCTTCCAAGGTGGTATCGCAGTAATGACAGTGAAGGCGGGTAATCTCCATTCCCTCGCCGCATACGGGGCAATTTCCCATCACTTCCCGTCGAGCCAATCAGCTCACCTCCCGCCAACAAATTCACTTCTCATCCTTAATGTTTTTAACCCGGGCATTAATATTCTTAACCTCTCGACTCATATTATAAGTACCCCCTGGCCTGCCTGTCAATGGTTATTCTGGAGATAATATCAACTTTTTTGATGTTCTCCTTGAGGATATGTAAGTTCGTGGTTTAATAATCCTAAGGTAAGCAATAAAAAATGCGATGTCACCTGAAGTTCAGGCTCCATCGCACCAATAATTTCCTTGACTATCGCAGATACTCAACAATTGTCTCCGCCAGTTTGGCGCTAATCCCCGGGACAGCCTTGATTTCCTCTAAGGAGGCCTGTCGTATCCCCTGCACCGAGCCAAACTGACGAATCAGGGCCTTCTTGCGCTGGGGACCAACGCCGGGGATCTGATCCAGCAGGGATTTGGTAGCCCGTCCCGCCCGCAGATGCCGGTGATAGGTAAGGGCAAAGCGGTGGGCCTCATCCCGGATCCTTTGAATCAGATATAAGGCTGGAGAGTTACGGGGCAGCAGAATCGGCTGGGACCGACCTTCGATGAAGATCTCCTCAAGCCTCTCCGCCAAACTCATGGTGGGGATGTGTTCCAGATTCAGCTCCCGCAGAACCTCCCGAACGGAACTTAACTGTCCCTTCCCTCCATCGATTAACAGCAAATCGGGAAACTGGGCAAACTTGGCTTCTTCTTCCTGCCAGTCCTCACCCTGCTCCTTGAGCTTGGCGATATCCTCCTGTTCCTTTAGGCCCCGCACAAAGCGCCGTGTCAAGACCTCTCGCATCATCGCAAAGTCATCGGGAGTATCCTTGGACCTAATCTTAAAGCGCCGATACTCATTGGGGGCGGCTTCCCCATCGATAAACACCACCATGGAACCCACAGCCTCGGTCCCCTGGATGTTGGAGATATCAAAGCCTTCAATCCGACGGGGCAAGGTGGGCAGACCCAAGGCCTCCTGCAACTCCGTCATCGCCCGCTCCCGTTCCCTCCTTCTGCCCTCGGCCCGGGCCCGGTGCTCCTTCATCACCAAATCGGCGTTTTCCTCCACCATCTCTACCAAACGCCGCTTTTCTCCCCGCTGGGGTACCCGCAGGTAAACCCGGGAGCCCTTCAGGGCAGAGAGCCACTCTTCATAGATGTTGGCATCGGGGACCTCCGCGGGAAGCAGCAGTTCCTTGGGAAGATCTGCCGCCCTGGAGTAATATTGCTGGATAAAGCCTCCGAGAATCTCCCCGGGGGTATCATCGGGAGCAATATGCAGGAAGAAGGGTTCCCGACCGATGAGCTTTCCCCCCCTGACAAAAAACACCTGTACACAGGCCAGGTCCGCCACGGTAGACAGACCCAGGACATCCTGGTCCACCTTCAGATCGGTGACAATTTTCTGTCGCTCCATCACCTGGTGGATGGCCTTCACCTGGTCCCGTAATTTGGCGGCAGCCTCAAAGCGCAGTTCCCTTGCCGCCTGCTCCATCCTTTTCTCCAAATCCTGCACCAGGTTCTCCTGCTTGCCTTCCAAGAAGAGGATGACCTGATCGATGACTTCCCGATACTCCTCCGGTGTCACCTTCCCGGCACAGGGTCCCAGACACCGCCCGATATGATAATTCAAACAGGGCCGCTCTTGACTGCCGGGCTGAATGTCCTTATTGCAGGTCCGAATGGGAAACACCCGGCGCAGGAATTTCATCGTATCCCTTACCGCCTTGGCGCTGGTGTAGGGGCCAAAGTACCGGGCCCCATCGTCCTTGCGCTGCCGGGCAATGATCACCCGGGGGAAGGTCTCGTTGAGGGTAACCTTCAGGTAGGGATAGCGTTTGTCGTCCTTTAACCTGACATTATACCAGGGGGAATGCTGCTGGATCAGGTTGAATTCCAGAATCAAAGCTTCCACTTCGGAGTCGGTGACAATGTACTCAAAATCCGCGATATTCTCCACCATGGCCCGTACCTTGGGGGAGTGGTTGCGGCTGGACTGAAAGTAAGAGCGCACCCGATTCCGCAGTGAAACCGCCTTGCCCACGTAAATAATCTCTCCCGCCGCGTTTTTCATCAAGTACACGCCGGGTTTCGTCGGCAACAGCTTGAGCTTTTTCTCTAGATCCACGCCATCAACTCCAGTCTAACTACCGGGGACCGCTACCGGGTCCACGTTAACCGCGGTCTCAGTCTCCGCCCCGGCCTTGCCTTGGTCCTTCTCCAACAGGGGCCGCAGGAACTGACCGGTATAGGACTCGGGCACCGCGGCAACTTCCTCGGGTGTGCCTTGCGCCACCACGCGGCCTCCGCCACTTCCGCCCTCAGGACCTAAATCGATGATATAATCCGCGGTCTTGATCACATCGAGATTGTGCTCGATCACCAACACCGCATCACCCGCATCCACTAGGCGGTGGAGGACCCCCAAGAGCCTCTTGACGTCGGCGATATGCAAGCCGGTGGTGGGCTCATCGAGGATGTAGAGGGTCTTGCCGTTACTGCGGCGGCTGAGCTCTGTGGCCAGTTTCACCCTTTGGGCTTCACCGCCCGACAGGGTGGTCGCCGGCTGCCCAAGGCGCATATAGCCCAATCCCACATCATTTAGGGTCTGCAGCTTCCGATGGATGCTGGGAATGTTCTTGAAGAACTCCAGGGCCTCCTCAATGGTCATATCCAAGACATCGGCAATAGTCTTACCCTTATACTTCACTTCCAGGGTCTCTCGATTGTATCTACTTCCCTTACAGACTTCACAGGGAACGTATACATCGGGCAAGAAGTGCATCTCGATCTTAATAATCCCATCGCCCCGACAGGCCTCACAGCGGCCTCCCTTGACGTTAAAGCTAAACCGCCCCGGCGCATAACCTCGGATCTTAGCCTCGTTGGTCTCGGCAAAGACCCGGCGAATCAAATCAAAGGTGCCGGTGTAGGTGGCGGGGTTGGACCGGGGAGTACGGCCAATGGGCGACTGATCGATCTCAATCACCTTGTCCAAGTGCTCGATCCCATCGATCCCGGCATGTTTTCCCGGTTTGGCAGTGGCCCGATGTAAATCATGGGCTAGGCGTCGGTGGAGAATATCATTCACCAAGGTACTCTTGCCGGAGCCAGAAACCCCCGTTACACAGGTGAACACCCCTAAGGGGATGGACACATCAATGTTCTTCAGGTTGTTCTCCGCGGCACCCCTGATGGTGATCCACTTGCCGTTGGGCTCCCGTCTTACTCGGGGGACGGGGATTTCCTCCTTCCCCGACAGGAACCGACCGGTGGCCGAGCGGTCTTCGGCCATTACCTCCTCAAGGGTACCGGCCACCACCAACTCGCCTCCATGGGCGCCGGCGCCGGGACCGATGTCCACTATATAGTCGGCCTCTCTAATGGTGTCTTCGTCATGCTCCACGACAATCACAGTGTTTCCGATATCCCGTAACCGCTTGAGGGAGTCTAAGAGCTTTTGGTTATCCCTTTGATGGAGCCCAATGCTGGGCTCATCGAGAATATACAACACCCCAACGAGACTGGACCCAATCTGGGTAGCCAACCGGATGCGCTGGGCCTCACCCCCGGACAGGGTTGCAGCCATCCGGTTCAAGGTGAGGTAATTTAACCCAACGTTCTCCAGGAACCGCAGTCGCTCCCGAATCTCCTTCAACACCTGGTGAACAATGGTCATCTCCCGTTCACTGATGTCAAGGTGCTGGAAGAACTCCAGGGCCTCGCTGATGGACATTCGGGTTACGGCATCGATATTTTTGCCGCCAACGGTCACCGCCAGGGCCTCTGGGCGCAACCTGGCGCCGTGACAGGTGGAACACAGGCGAGAACTGCGAAATTGGTCCAGTTCCCGTTGAATATAGTCCGACGAAGTCTCCCGGGATCGCTTCTCCAGGTACCCGATGATTCCGTCAAACTCCACCTCGAAGGTGCGCTGGCGTCCCGCCTGATTGGTATAGGGAAATACCACCTTCCCCTTGATGCCGTGGAGCAATCCCTTCAGTTGGGTCTGGCTCAAGGTATGCAAGGGCTGATCTTTGTCAATTTTCAACCGCTCACAGACGCCATCAAGAACTCCCAGAATCCACTTGCTGCCGGTCTTGGCCCAGGGGATAATTGCCCCTTCATTGATGCTGAGCTCCATATCCAGGAAGAGATCGGGATCGAATTCTACCCGGTTCCCTAGACCATCGCATTCAGGACAGGCCCCGTAGGGACTGTTAAAGGAAAACATGCGGGGACTCAGTTCTTCAAAGCTGATTCCACACTGGGCACAGGCCAAGTGCTCGCTAAATAACATCTCTTCGCCATCGATGACATCGATAACGGCCAGGCCGCCCCCTCGCTCCAGAGCAATCTCAATGGAGTCGGCCAATCGTCCTTCAATATCGGGGCGGATGATAATCCGATCCACCACAATTTCAATATCATGCTTCTGGTTCTTGTTTAACTCGATGTTGTCGGTGATTTCATGCATCTGGCCATCGACCCGCACCCGGACAAAACCGTCCTTGCGAATCTCTTCCAGAATCTTGCGGTGTTCGCCCTTGCGGCCCCTAACCACCGGGGCCAGCACCTGGATTCGAGTTCTCTCCGGCAGAGTCATCACCTGATCGACAATTTGCTGCACCGTCTGCTGGGCAATGGGTCGACCACAATTAGGGCAATGGGGATGACCGATGCGCGCGTACAGAAGGCGCAGGTAGTCATAGATCTCCGTTACCGTTCCCACCGTGGAGCGGGGGTTCTTGCTTGTAGTCTTTTGGTCGATGGAAATCGCCGGGGACAAACCTTCAATCAGGTCAACATCGGGTTTGTCCATCTGTCCCAAAAACTGCCGGGCATACGCGGACAGGGACTCCACATAGCGACGTTGTCCCTCGGCATAGATAGTATCAAAGGCCAACGATGATTTACCGGACCCACTGAGTCCGGTAATCACCACCAACTTATCGCGAGGAATGTCTACATCAATATTCTTCAAGTTGTGCTGTCTAGCACCCCTGATAATAATCCGATCCCTAGTCAAAATCTCGCCCTCCAAACCGGGAACCTCTCCTTGCCACTTCCTTTGCCAGCTTCCCTGGCAAGTCTAGGCTATCTGCAGCAGAGTCTCCCGCAGGACCTCAATCTCATCCCGCAGCTCCGCCGCCCGTTCGAACTCCAGTTTTTCTGCCGCCGCATACATTTCCTTTTCCAACGCGGCGATGCGCTCTGTAATCTCTTCGCTGCTCATCTCCTGGGCCTGGGAAGCGATGTACTCCGCTTCCTCCTCGGCCGCGGTGTCTGCAGTCATCAAGTCGGAAATCCGCCGACGTACCGTCTCGGGAGTGATCCCATGCTCTTCGTTATACCGCAGCTGGATCTCCCGCCGCCGATTGGTTTCATCGATGGCCCGCTGCATGGAACCGGTGATGTGATCAGCATACATGATCACCCGGCCGTTGACGTTCCGGGCAGCCCGCCCAATGGTCTGAATCAACGCGGTTTCGGAACGGAGGAAGCCCTCCTTATCGGCGTCGAGGATCGCAATCAAAGACACCTCCGGCAGGTCCAATCCCTCTCGCAAGAGGTTAATTCCCACCAGAACATCGAAGACCCCCAGCCGCAGATCCCGGATGATCTCAATCCGTTCCAGGGTATCAATCTGAGAATGAAGATACCGGACTTTGACCCCCATCTCCGCCAGATAATCCGTCAAGTCCTCGGCCATCTTGATGGTCAAGGTGGTAATCAAGACCCGCTCATTGCGCTTAGTAACTTCTCGGATCTCCGCTAACAGGTCGTCAATTTGTCCCTTAATCGGGCGGACCTCTACTTCTGGGTCAACGAGACCGGTGGGTCTAATAATCTGTTCTACGATCTGGGAACTCCGCCGCCGTTCATATTCCGCAGGAGTCGCAGACAAATAGATCACCTGATTGATTCTCTTCTCAAACTCATCGAAACGCAGGGGACGGTTATCCATGGCCGAGGGCAGCCGAAAACCGTGGCGCACCAAGGTCTCCTTCCGGGAACGGTCGCCGGCATACATTGCTCCAATCTGAGGAATCGTCATATGGGATTCGTCGATGACCAAGAGGAAATCGCCGGGAAAGTAGTCCAATAGGGTGGCAGGCGCGGATCCCGGCTCCCGCCCATCGAGGTGACGGGAGTAGTTCTCTACTCCCTGGCAGTATCCAATTTCCTGGAGCATCTCCAAATCGTACCTGGTCCGCTGTTCCAGACGCTGAGCCTCCAGCATCAGACCCTGGGAGCGCAATTCCTTGAGACGCTCCTCCAGCTCCTCTTCAATCGCGGCAATAGCCCGCTTCATCTTGTCCTCGGGAGTGATAAAGTGAGTGGCCGGGTAGATGGTCAAGGTGTCCAGTTCTCCCAATACCTCGCCGGTGATGGGATCCAACTCGATGATCCGATCCACCTCATCGCCAAACAGCTCAATCCGAATCACATTCTCGTTGTACACGGGAATGATTTCAATGACATCGCCCCGCACCCGGAAGGTTCCCCGGGTAAATCCGACATCGTTGCGTTGGTATTGAATTCCCACCAAGCGCCGCAGGATATTGTCCCGATCCCGAAAGTCGCCGTGCTTCAGGGACAGGGTCATCCCCAGGTAGTCATCGGGGGAACCCAGTCCGTAGATGCAGGAAACACTGGCAACAATGATTACATCCCGGCGCTCAAAGAGAGCACTGGTGGCGGCGTGACGCAACCGATCGATTTCGTCGTTAATACTGGCATCCTTCTCGATATAGGTGTCGGTCTGGGGAATGTAGGCCTCGGGCTGATAGTAATCGTAGTAGCTGACAAAGTAGTGCACCGCATTCTCCGGAAAGAAATCCCGAAATTCGTTGTACAGCTGAGCCGCCAAGGTCTTATTATGGGCAATCACCAGGGTAGGCTTTTGCACCTCGGCGATGACATTGGCCAAGGTAAAGGTCTTTCCGGTCCCGGTGGCACCCAGCAGGGTCTGCTCCTTCATTCCCTGCTTCAGCCCCGTTACCAGCTTTTCCACTGCCTGGGGCTGGTCGCCCGCGGGCGTGTATTCCGATACCACTTTGAACTTACGGGTTTCCATCACTGCCATCCCTTCCCCTATCAAATCCGAACATATATTCTATTATAGTTTACTCCATGCTGCCAAAGGATGCAAGGATCAGACAAATTCTATATACCCTAACCACAGGAACGTTAACAGGACGCAGGAACACCGTACCTTGGTAGTATTTGACTTAAGAACAACAGGTATGAGACCTAGGGCCGTGATACCAATTCGCTGACATAAACCAATTCAATGCCTCGCTCCTGCAGCTCAGGGATCAGCTCCTGGAGCGCCGCCAAGGTGGCGGTCTTCACATGCCCGATGGCCACCGCGGTCCCGTATTTCTCCGCCCTGTCCGCAGCCACCATAATCCGCCCCTTCACATACTCAACGTCGTTCTTGTTATCGATGAAGGTAGCATTCTGGGCAAAGGGAATCCCCAGATCCTGGGCCACCGCGGGTACCACCGTTTGGGGCGAGGTATGACTATCCACGAAAAATAGGCCCTGGGAATGAACTTCATCGAGAATAATGGCCATCAGCCCGGGATCTTCCGTGGCCAAGGACCCCATATGGTTGTTTACTCCTGTGGCCTGGGGCACCTCCGCCAGGGCAGCCCTCACCCGCCGCCTTATCTCTGCTTCCTCCAGCCCCGTCAAGATTGCTCCCTGACCAGGGTCAATACCCCCATGGGGCTCCATGGGAAGGTGCAGGATCACTTCGTATCCGGAGGCAGCAGCTCTAGCAGCATGCTCGCTGGTTTTAGGCAAGTAAGGCAATACCGCAAAGGTCATCGGAACCTGTAGCTCCAAGAATCCCTCGGCCGCCTCCCACCGATGGCCCCAATCATCGATGACAAAGGCCAGTTTCGGTTTCGGTGGCACGGGACTAAAGGGAATAGACCTAGTGGGTGGGCTCAGATCCAGCTCCCACCACCGCCGGGGTAATTCCTCGAATCCCCGCCCCGGCCAATCGGGGAAGGTAACCTTAGGCGTGGCCAAGGGAGTATACTGCAGCAGCAGTTCTTCCTGGCGCCACACCAGGGAGCTTTTTTCCCCACTGGCGTCCACTCGCCACAGGTTATCGGGGGTGTAAGCGACGATGACATCACCGGCTTGTCCCGCCGGATCGGTAGCAAAGGGTCCCAAAGGAGAATAGATAATCAATCCAGCCCACACCATCATCGCAATCACCAACAGCAGAAGGTCTGGTCTTTCTGGTTTTCGATACTGAATGCGCATCAACTTTCCCCCTTTCCATAGCAAAGAGGCGGAAACCAACATCTCATCCTGAGAGAATGTGGCAACCGCCGTCCCAATCCTTAGACTCATGTTGTGTTGTTGTCAATCACTCATCGACACCGAAGCGCAGCTGTCCTCCCTTTTCGCTGCTCTGGCCTTACCTTGAATGACCAGACTAATCGGTAAGAAGTGCCTTAGCCGCCCGCAGCTGAGGATCCTCGTCTAAGTTCACCAACTTGTCGACATCCTCCACCGATTGCTCGGCAATGGCAAAGTATGGGGGATCTACGCCCTCGGGAAGTTCCACCACTACGTCCGGGGCCACTCCTACCTCGTGAATGTCGTGTTTGCCCGCGGTTTGATACCTTGCCATGGTTACCGTCACAGCATCGCCGCTGCGCAGGGGAACCACCTGCTGCACCAAACCTTTACCGAAGGTCTGCACCCCTAGCACCAAAGCCCTTCCGGTGTCTTTAAAGGCTCCAGATACAATCTCCGAGGCACTGGCACTGTATTGATCCACCATCACCACCAGGGGCAAATCCCTCTCTGTTCCCTCGGAAGTAGCGTAGAAGGTTACCGGTTCATCGACGTCGGGCCTGGGGACAACGTGCAGCAAGGGGCCCTCATCGATAAACAAATCCGCTACCTTGACCGCGGTGTCCATCAGACCGCCGGGATTGCCCCGCAGATCCAGGACTAACCCCTTCATGCCCCGGGCCTTCAGTTCATCCATTGCGGTCTGCAGCTCCTCAGCGCTTTTTTCCGTAAAGCTGGCCAGCCGGATATACCCAACACCATCTCCCAGCATCTCGATCTTGGTTACGCTCTTAACCTTGACGTTAGCCCGATTGATGGCCACCTCGACGATTTCCCCGGTATTGCCCTTCTCAATGATCAACTTGACTTCCGTACCCGCGGGTCCCCGCATCAAACTTACCGCTTCATCTAAAGACATGTTCTTCGTTGACCGGTCGTCAACCTGGAGGATTTTGTCTCCTCCCCGCAATCCCGCCCGAAAACCCGGAGTACCCTCAATGGGACCAACAATGGTCAACTGCCCCTCCCTGAGTCCTACTACGATCCCAATTCCTTCAAACTCACCTTGGGAATCCAAGCGCATTTGCTGGAAGGCATGGGGGGGTAGGTAACGGGTGTAGGGATCACCGAGAACCGACAACATTCCATTGATAGTACCGTGCTTGACATAACCCCGCAGCAGGTCCAAAACGCTGACGTGTTCGACGTAATTGCGCTTTACCACGGCAATAACTTCCAGCACGGTGCGCATGTCGTCATAGTCTGAGACATTGGTACGAGCCTCGCTCACCCACAGGCCAAGGCCAATGGCCGCTACGAATAGAATCAAAAGTAAAAGAGCTGCTCCTATCCTCTGCTGTTTGCTCAAAACTGTCCACCAACTTTCGTTAGTCATCACCGGCCGGTATTAGACTGTACCTTTTGTATATGCCTGGGGACAAATCGATATGCTCCGAACCTATACTGGTTAATTATATCCCATCGCCAATGGGACACGCAACCCGCAGGGGTTTCGCCCCTATTGGTCCCTTTCTTCCGTCGCCAACCCCAGGAATCCTTCTCCCAAGACTTCGTGGGCATCGGTGATGACGATAAAGGCCTGGGGATCGTACCGGCGGACAATCTCCTTCAGCCGCTGAATCTCATGCCGAGACACAATGACAAACAGCACCTCTCGGGGCTTTCCGGTGTATTTGCCTACACCCTTGAGACCGGTAACGCCCCGGTCCAGCTCGCTTAACACCGCATTGGCGATCTCCTCGGGATGAGAAGAAATAATGTATGCCGCCTTCCCAAAGACTTGACCCTCCTGAATTAGGTCAATGGCCTTGGTGGTAATCAAAATGGAGAGCAAGGCGTAGAGAGCCAGCTCCGCATTAAATACCAAACCTGCCAGCAAAATTACTAAGCCGTCAATCACCAACAGGGACATGCCGACACTGGTGTGAAGCAGGCGATGGGCCACCATAGCCGCCAGATCCGTTCCCCCTGTGGAACCGCCGTAACGGATGGTCAGTCCCATACCCAATCCAGCCAAGGCTCCGCCATAGATCGCGGCCAGGAGGGGATCCCCGGTCAAGGGGTGCAGGTATCCCTCTAAGAGATCGACGAACACCGATAGCGCCACGGTTCCCACCAAACTCCTGAGTCCAAAGGTTCGACCCAGGACCCGCCAGGCCAGGAGAAACAAAGGGATGTTGATGGCCAACATCGTTACTCCCACCGGGAGGTGGAAAACGTGGTAGATGACCGTGGCCAAGCCGCTGACTCCGCCCGCGGCAATCTTGTTGGGAATCAGGAACCAATCTAGAGCCAGGGCTGTGAGAAATACGCCAAACAAAATCCCTAGATACTGGATGAGGATTTCTCTCTTAGCTTTCATCCACTTCTTCGCCTCGCTTTCCTCGGTCCCGCTCCATTCCCGCGGGATGGCTGTTTCAGCCTTCCCCGTACCACATACCACAGGAAACGGGGTAGCGCCATGATCCGAGGCAACCGGCTGGGTTCTTGCATCACTCGAAACAACCACTCTAGGCCAATGGCGGTCATCCATTTCGGCGCTCGCTTCAACTCTCCGGAGATAACATCAAAGCTGCCCCCTACGCCCATGGCCACGGTGCTTAGCAGGTATTCCCGGTGATCTAGAATCCACTTTTCCTGCCGAGGAGCCCCCAGGGCGACAAACAGCAGATCAGGCCTGGCAGCCCTTAACTCCTCGAGCATCGCCGCCTCTTCCTCTTCGGACCAAA
The DNA here is from genome assembly GCA_012727955.1 of Bacillota bacterium. Taxonomy (NCBI): domain Bacteria; kingdom Bacillati; phylum Bacillota; species Bacillota bacterium. The sequence goes on along the minus strand of JAAYGB010000025.1, from coordinate 13,908 downwards.
AGCCGTGGTAGCAGCCTACTACCTGGATACCGGGGTACTTAGCCTGGAGATTTCGGGCAGCCTTCTTGGCGATCCCCGGTCGACCCCCGACCAGGGCGATACGCCATCCCTTCTCGGGGCTGGCGGCAACCAGGGTCTCCATCAATTCGATGCCCGCAAGTCTTTCGGGAAAGGGAGTGCCGCAGATCCGTCCCGCCAACAGCAGACCCACCCCGTCGGGAACAACGAGGTCCGCCGCGGCAATGATCCTTTTTACTTCAGGGTCCTCAAGCCCCCGCACCACCAATTCCGCATTGGCGGTGATCACCAGTGCGAAGCGCTGAGAGGCAATCCGATTACTGATCCAATCCACTACCTCCGCCGCGGTGCGACGGGCAATGGGCATTCCCAAGATCTCGATCACAGCTAGCCCCCTCCTTTCCCAACAGCGCAGCAGCCACCGCCCTAAGTCCTCCCTGGGCTTCGGCCCGCAAAGTGCTCACTACTTCTTCAGAGACTGTACCCCGCTGCCACAGGCACTGCAGCTGGAACGATAATCTGTCCTTGGTGATTTCATCCCACTTAAGGAGCCTGAGCCCCTCTCCCTCCAATTGGAGCCTACCTCCCTGTATCCTATGCGCCAGGGCCTCTACTTTGGGATCGTAGGCTAAGCCCAAAGCCGGGGCTCCCGCTAACAGAGAAAAAACTACCATGTGCAGTCGCATCGCCAGGGTTGCCTTCACCTGGGACAATTCCAAGACTAGTTCCTCCACCCTTGCCGGCACTGAACGCAGGGTGATGGGCTCCTCCATCGCGTCCTGGAGCCGACGCCCGATAGCTAGGGCTTCCCCTTGCATCGGGATAAAGACCACCTCTGCGCCCCAGCGGGCCACGGCCTGGTCACAAACCTGGGCCACCACCGGCACCACCTCATCCACCCCCGGCCAGGGGCGCAGATTCACTGCCAACACCCTTCGACTCCCCTGGGTCGGTTGTTGCCAGCCTTTCCCATCGGGAGATGGAAAGAGCCAGGCCAGATCCGGGAAAACCAGAACCCGGCGCCGAACACCCCAATCCAAAAGGGTTCGCCGGGAATCTTCGTCTCTAACCACCACAAGCTGAGCCCGATTGACCACCCAGGCGATGGCTCTCCGGGTCAGTGAACTGGTCACAGGGCCGATTCCCTGGCCTAAAATCAAGAGGGGACGGTTAAGAAATAGGGCTAGGGACATGACCGCTAGATAGTACCAGGGACTAAGCCAACTGGTGGAATCCTGGAGTAAAGAGCCTCCGCCGGCAATGAGGCCGTCGCTTTGAGCCAAAGCCTTGAGCACCGCCCAAGGAGACATCCGCTGCACTGCCGCCACCCCTAACCGCCGGGCAGTCTCCTCGGGATCTGCCGAAAGAACGGTAAGTTCCACACCGGGAAGTACCTGGGGCAGGTGGCGAACTAGAGCCGTTAAAATCCCTTCATCGCCTAAATTTCCGTAGCCGTAATACCCAAAGAGGACAACCTTCACCCAAGGTCCACTTCCCTTCCGGTCCCACGGTGGATCCCAAGGTGCTTGCCGGCCACCAGGAAGGATAGCAGGATCAGGATCAAACCCAGCAAAGTCCCCAGAATTATTCCATACAGAGTGCGCAGCAGCCCCAGGGTAATGGGACTGTGAATATGACAGAAGGTATTGACCATGGACACCGCGGCCACGGAACCCACAACGGTAACAGCTTGTCCCCAAGGAGGATTAATTCGGGCCTGGGTCCAGTACAGTCCCACCAGGAGCAGGGGATAACCGATAAGAAACTCCTTGGTCCGGGGCCTAGCCACCAACCACCGCTCCAATTGGGTTCTCATCCAAACTTCCACCTCGGGAACGGGCACAACAAAGTTCCCTGACCGGGCCAGATACAACCCCAGGGCAGCCAGTCCCAGGATCCCCACTGCCATCACTTGCCACCGGGTTAAGGTGTTGACGCCCGCCAGTCGCCTCTTTAGGAAGGCAGCCGAGGGCCGGTGCAGTCTCTTAGCCTCTTCATCCCAGAACAGGGCCAGGATCCCGGCCGAAAGCAAGGGCAACAGCAAGGCAACCTTGACCCCGAGAAACTGATGGGTTTTGATCATGAAGCGATAATCCCCCAGGGCGATGGTAACCACCAAACCACCGCAAACAGCCAGGGCAACAACCTGACCAAAGACCGCCAAGGTCCGACGCACCGCGGGAACCGGTGACTTCTCTCTGTCGGCAGTGAGCCCCCGCCAAAGGGCCAAGGCGGGAAACAGGTTAGCGGCCACAAAGGCAATCCCTTGCCGAGCAAAGATGGGATTGGTACCGTAAATGACCAAGGAACCAAGACCAGCCAGCGCCGCTAACAGTCCGGCCACCACGGGGCTAAATCCGACGATAACCAGCAGCAGGCAAAGGGCCCAAAGAACTGCCAGCAGGGCTCCGGAAAAACCCAGTAACCCGTTGTTCCAGGGGGGCAAAGGTCGGGGAATGCCCAGGGAGAATCCATCGCCTTGAACTAGGCTGGCGGTCTTGTCCACTAGGGCATAGTTGTCGGCGAGAAGATCAGAAGGAGATGCTTCCGGAAGGACGATACCCAGGGGTGAATCCTGGGTAGTATCCTCCGGCAAGATCAGCCGGATCCAAAGCCCTCGATATCCCCGCTCCCGAACCGCCCGGGCATACCTTTCCGCGGATTTGGTCAGAGAATAAACCCGCACCTCACGGCGGGGCACGGTATGCACTCGAAGCACCTTTTCGCCCACCGCAGCGGCGATACTGCTTTCCCCGGGAACCTCGCCAAACTCCACTCTCCCCAGGGCTAAGTCCTGGGCTGTAAGCCAGGATTTCAGCGGGAAGATACTGAGCCCGTCCCCTGGTTTTTCCTGCCTGACGAAGGGCGACTCGTCATCACCGAGACTAAAGACCAACCCAGGAAGGACCAACCCCTGCCGCCGAACCCGGTCAATGCTCTGGCTCCATCGGTCCAAGTCAGGAGCAAAACTTACCTCTCCTGTTTCTTCGGTCCCAGGGACCACCAGGTCAACTCGAGGAATTATCATGGCGTAGCCCGGAGGAATTGCGGCAAAGTCCAGCTGTGTCAAGGCCTCCATGGAAACCACCAGCCCGTTGGCGCCCCGGACCTGGAACCCGGTCAAGAGTTCCTCCACCGAAGTGCCGGTGAGGGCCGACAATACCTGGACGTCAGACCAATCCACCAGAAGCCCAACATCCCGGTACTCCCCCTCAATCCTTCCCCGCTGCCACAAAGTGGTACCCAGGGCGATGAGGATCAGGGATAATATAATTGCTGTCACGAAGGGTTTCACACCCTGCTTCACTCTGGACTACGCTCCTTCCCAAAGACGTACACCTTGCCCCGCTCTACGGTAATGGCATCGAGCATCACCGGCACCGGCAAGTCCTTCAAATCAATGATAAATCTCCGCTCCTGCATCACCGCGTCCAGGAGAAATTCTGGAATGCGAGTTTGGGAGACCACCAACTCCGTAGGGACATACTCAATGGCCGTGGGGCCCACGATCTCGAATTTGCCATTGAGGGTAAGTTCGATGGGTCGGCCCAGGATGGAGACCTGTCCCACTAGCCGGGCAAAGCCGCCGACCAGGCGGATGGCAAAACGTTTTCCCGGGTCCACATGGGTCCAGAAGTATTGGTTAATTCCCTCTTCTTCCAGCAGCACCGTGGCCCGCAGCTGCCTCACCGACTGCACCACCAGCTCCCCTTTGAGAACCTCCAGGGGATTTACCCAAACTCCATCAAAGGACGCGACAAATGCCGCAATCGGCAAACCCTGGATCACCAATTCCTTGGCGTCAATGGTGAGTTTGTCGATGCGGCCCATGAATACCTTGCTCGCAGGAGTTACTTTTACGTCAATGTCCAGATAATTAACCTGATCCGCGGCCTTCTCTACGGCCTTACCGATTCTAGTTTCCACTACGCGAGGGATATACCACTGCATCGTCCCGGCAACAACAATTGCAATAATGAGAGCCAGCAATATGTTCCGCCGCATCCTCTAGACCGCCTTTCCCTCGCCGCAATTGCTACTTTTTCCGCAAGTAGGCTTCGATAAAGTTAGAAATCTCTCCATCCATCACCGCAGTTACATTTCCCGTCTCCACATCGGTGCGATGATCCTTCACCATGCTGTAGGGATGAAATACATAGGAACGAATCTGGCTACCCCAGGCGATGTCATCAAATTCTCCCTGGATTTCCTTCATCTTGGCTTCCTGCTCCTGCAGCTGTCTTTCCAACAGCCGGGCTCGGAGAATTTTCATCGCCGACTCCCGATTAGCATGCTGGGAGCGCTCGCTTTGGCACTGCACCACTATCCCTGTAGGGATATGGGTAATGCGAATCGCCGAGTCAGTTTTGTTCACGTGTTGGCCCCCGGCTCCACTGGCCCGATAGGTGTCGATGCGCAGGTCCCCGGGGTCGATTTCCACTTCGACATCGTTTTCCAGCACCGGCCACACCGACACTGAGGCAAAGGAAGTGTGCCGCCGTCCCGAAGCGTCAAAGGGAGAAATTCGCACCAGCCGGTGGACTCCCTTTTCTCCCTTGAGATAGCCATAGGCGTAGTCACCGGTAATCTGGAGGGTGGCACTCTTGATGCCGGCTTCCTCGCCCTCCATTAGGTCGAGAACCTCCACTTGATGCCCTTGCTTTTCTGCCCAGCGGATATACATTCGCATCAGCATGTCTGCCCAGTCCTGGGACTCCGTTCCCCCAGCTCCCGAATGGATGGCCAACAGGGCATCATTCTCATCGTATTCGCCGGAGAGCAAGGACGATAGTTCCAGCTGTTCCACCACCGACGCCAATTCGCCGATGCCGTTCTTCACCTCGGCCGCGGTGGCTTCATCCCCTTCCTCCAGGGCCAATTCCATCAGGACCGTCAGATCCTCGACCTGGTCGCTCACCCTTTGCCACCGCTGAATCGTCCGCTTCAGGCGATTCAAATCCCGGGTCACCTGCTGAGCTGCGGCTTGATCATCCCAGAAATCCGGCTGGGTCATCGCCGCTTCTAATTTTTCTGCCTCGGCTTCCTTGGCAGGCAGGTCAAAGATAGTCCCTCATTTCGTCAACTCGCCGACGAAAGTCCGCAAGTTTGTCCTGCAATTCTCTACCCTCAATCTCCAGTAACATCATTCCACTCCCCTGTCAATCTTCGCCTAACATTCTATGCTTATTGTTCTTCACTAAAGGACTTACCTGCCACAGCAATGTTTGTATTTCCTCCCAGACCCACAGGGGCAGGGATCATTGCGGCCTACCTTCTGTGGCACTCGCCGTGGAGTTTGTCCCGTCACAGTGCCGTCGGTACTCCGATTAGTGGTGGCCGACTCTAGTCTTGATTCCGCCCTTTGTTCCTCGCTGATTAACTGCACTCGGAACAACAGTCGGAGGAAATCCTCTCGGGCAGCCTTCATCATTTCTTCAAAGGCCCTAAAGCCTTCAAAGCGATACTCCATTAGGGGATCCTTTTGCCCGTAGGCTGCCAGTCCGATGCCCTCCCGCAGATCATCCATAATCTGCAGGTGCTCCATCCACTTGCTGTCAATTACCCGAAGCAGCAGCAGTCTTTCCAGCTGCTGCAGGTGCTCTGCCCCCAGCTCCCGCTCCCGGTTTCGATAGCCCTCCTGCAGCTTGGCCACTATTCTCTCCTTCAGCTGAGCCCGATCTCGGGGCAGGTCATCGGCAGTCACCGAGACACCGTTCATAGTCTCCGAGACCAGCTCCGCCAGGGCAGTCAAGTCCCAATCCTCGGGAGATACCTTTTCGTCGGCATAGATCTCCAAGAGGGAGTCAACGAACTCCGACATGGTTTCCATCACCACATCGTGCACGTCGGCTCTGGTCAAAAGGCGCTGCCGCAGCTCATAGACGATTTCCCGCTGCCGGTTCATCACGTCATCGTACTTGAGCACCTGTTCTCGGATATCGAAGTTGTGGGCCTCTACCTTCTTCTGGGCATTTTCAATGGCCTTGCTGATCTGGGGATGCTCGATGGGTTGGTTCTCCTCCCACCCCAATCGGTCCATCAACCCGCTGATCCGGTCGGAGCCAAAGAGCCGCATCAAGTCATCCTCTAGAGAGACAAAGAATCGGGAAGCACCGGGATCTCCCTGGCGACCCGCCCGACCCCGCAGCTGGTTGTCGATGCGCCGGCTTTCATGGCGCTCCGTTCCAATCACATACAGGCCACCGAGCTCTGCCACCCCTTCTCCGAGCACGATGTCAGTACCTCGACCGGCCATGTTGGTGGCAATGGTCACCATTCCCCGCTGACCGGCCTTCTTGATGATTTCCGCTTCTCGGGCATGATTCTTGGCGTTCAGGACCTCATGGGGAATCCCCCGGGCCTTAAGCATGGCGCTTAACCGCTCGGATTTTTCGATACTGATGGTACCCACCAGTACCGGCTGGCCCTTGGCGTGGGCGGCTACGATTTCCTCCACCACCGCGTTAAACTTAGCGGCCTCGGTCTTGTAGACCGCGTCATCGTGATCCACTCGAATCATCGGTTTATGGGTGGGTATTACCACCACCTCTAGGCCGTAGATCTTGCGAAACTCCGCTTCCTCGGTCTTGGCCGTTCCCGTCATCCCAGCCAGCTTAGTGTACATCCGGAAGAAGTTTTGGAAGGTGATGGAGGCCAGAGTCTGGCTTTCCCTTTCAATCTTGACCCCTTCCTTCGCCTCCAGTGCTTGGTGCAAGCCATCGCTGTACCTCCGACCGGGCATCAATCGTCCGGTAAACTCATCAACGATTACCACCTGACCATCGCTAACCACATAATCTCGATCCCGAGCAAAGAGTTCCTTAGCCTTCAAGGCCGCGGTCAAGTAATGGACCTTGGCGAAGTTAGCGTCATTGTAGAGGTTGTCGATGCCCAGCATTCTCTCCACCTGGGCCACGCCCTCCTCGGTGATGGCCACCGTTTTCGCCTTTTCGTCCACGGTGTAATGCTCCTCGGGCTTGAGCCGGGTTACCAGCCGGGCAAATTGGTAGTACAGCTGGGGTGACTGCTCTGAAGGTCCAGAGATAATCAAGGGCGTCCTCGCTTCATCGATGAGGATGCTGTCCACTTCGTCAACGATGGCGTAGTGCAGTTCCCGCTGCACCAAGTGCTCAGGGCTCATCACCATGTTGTCCCTGAGGTAGTCAAAGCCAAATTCGTTGTTGGTTCCATAGGTAATATCGGCCCTGTAGGCAGTCCGCCGTTCCTCAAAGGACAATCCGTGAACAATTACGCCAACGGTCATCCCCAAGAACCTGTATATCTGACCCATCCACTCAGCATGATACTGGGCCAGGTAGTCGTTGACGGTGACTAGGTGGGCACCCTTGCCCTCCAGGGCGTTGAGGTACAGGGGTAGGGTCGCCACCAGTGTCTTTCCTTCACCGGTCTTCATTTCTGCAATCCGGCCTTCGTGCAAGACGATGCCACCCATCAGCTGAACATCGAAATGCCGCATCCCTAGGACCCGCTTGGCAGCCTCCCGCACCACAGCAAAGGCTTCCGTCAACAAATCATCCAAGGTGGCACCCGCGGCTAAGCGATTCCGAAACTCCTGGGTCTTGGCCTGCAGTTCCAGGTCACTGAGCCGCTCCATGGAGGGTTCCAAGGCATTGATGGCAGAGACCATTTCCTCCAATCGGTCCAATTCCTTCTTGTTGGTATCAAAGAAACGTCGCAGTAATCTCAGCATTATTGGGGTCATCCTCCCTGATCGCAACGATCCACCGGAAAAAATCGTGCCTTCATTATATCATTGTCTCCATATAGCGACAAGCAAGCTAAAATTGTGAAAAAAGAGAAGGGACAGAACCATACCCCATGGCTCTGCCCCTTCCTCTATTCTATGTTAATTTCGCCAAACTATGTCATAAACCTTCACGATGGGTCCGTCCCTGTGGGTCACTCGCTGGGTTCAATCAACCCATAGTTGCCGTCTTTACGTTTGTAAACAACGTTGACGTCATCGGTACCTGCGTTGCGAAACATGAAAAATCCGTGTCCCAAGAGCTCCATTTGCATGATCGCTTCCTCTACCGACATCGGCTTCATGGCAAACCGCTTGGTTCGCACCACCGTTGGCAGGGGACCCTCCTCAATATCCGCAGGAAACTCGTTGCTGAAGGTCTCAGACAACTTAGGCCCCTGACTGCGACGCTGGAGTCGGGTTTTGTTCTTTCGGATCTGGCGTTCCAAATTGTCAAAGGCGATGTCAATGGAGGCATACATGTCCGACGTCCTGCTCTCTGCTCGAATGAGGAGACCACCGACTTGCAGCGTGACTTCAGCTTCCTGAATCTCCCTCTGCACCGACAAGACTGCCTCGACAAACATCTCCTGGCTATGGGCAAAGAATTTCTCCAGTTTCTTCGCCTGTCGCTGGCAATGGTTGCGCAGCGCTTCGGTGACATCGATGTTCTTTCCCTTGACAACCACACGGCTGGTTCCTACTGCCATCTACACCATCTCCCTCTTGCTAGGTACCTTACAGTCTATACAGTTGGGTGGTGACTTTAGCACAGGCAAATCCTGCGACCCATCTTACCAAGAATATTCCCGCTTCCCAGCCCAATTAAACGAAACCCCCGGAGGTTTTCTCCGGGGGTCGATGTCCGATTACTACCAGTCCAGACTAGATCTTGACGACGTTAGCAGCTTGGGGACCACGATTGCCTTCGACGATGTCGAATTGAACCTCCTGGCCCTCGTCCAAGGTCTTGAAACCATCCTCCTGAATCGCAGAGAAGTGTACGAACACATCGCCACCATCTTCGCGTTCAATAAATCCGTAACCCTTCTCGGCGCTGAACCACTTAACACGACCTAGCATTGATAAACATTCCTCCTAAATACTTGCCGCTCCCGGAGCAAAAAGCGACCTTGGCGAGACTTACTTAGGTAAGGGGCTTGCCTGCAGTCTGGACTTTACTATACCAGGAGAAGTACATTTTATGGTCTTAGTGTATCACAGGACTGCGAGAAAGGTCAACGCCACTATGGAAGGATTTTTAATTTTTCTCTAGACTTTACTCTCAATTCGCAATCGGCGTTCAGAATAGTCTACCAGCAGGGAAATCGTCTTGGTCATGATCAAGTAGATGATGGCCACCTGAATGTAGATTTCGAAGGGCCGATAGTACCGAGTCACGTTGATCTGACCCTTGCGAAGCAGCTCCTCCAGGGAAATCACCGCCACTAAAGACGAATCCTTCAGCAGAGCAATAAACTCATTCCCCAAGGCCGGAACAATGCGGCGAAAGGCCTGGGGTAAGATGATGTACTGCATCGCCTGCCAGCGGCTTAATCCCGTGGAGTAGGCGGCCTCGAACTGGCCTTTGTCAATGGACTGAATACCGGAGCGAACAATCTCTGCCACATAGGCAGCGCTGTTGAGTCCCAGGGAGACTACTCCTGCCACCCAAGGGGACAGTCTGATCCCAAATTGGGGTAAACCCATGTACACCAGGAAAATCTGAACAATCAGGGGCGTGCCTCGGAAGAAGTCAGTGTACACCCCCGCGGCCTGGGACACCCAGCGGCGCTGGGAGCAGCGGGCCATACCAATCAAGGTGCCAAAGATAATCCCCAAGAACACTGCCGATGAAGTGAGGGCAATGGTCACCTTGGCTCCCTCCAAATGGGAGGGTAAGGCCCGGGCCATCACGTCCCAACTTAGATTAATTGCTGCCGGCAGGGCAGAATGGATCGCTACCATGTCTTATCTACTCCCCGATTTCCCAAGGCCCCAGGGGCCGGGGCCTTCTTAGTCGGCAAAATACTTGCTGTAGATCTCGTCGTAGATACCCTTGGCCTTCACTGCTGCCAGGGCCGAGTTAACTTCCTTCAATAACTGAGTCTGTCCCTTTTTCAAAGCAATTCCATAGGCTTCATCGGTAAAGGGAACGCCAACGATTTTCACCTGACCGGGATTGTTGTCCACATAGGCCTTGGCCACCGCCTCATCGACGACACAGGCATCGGCCACCCCGTTCATCACTTCTAGCAAAGCCTCGGGAGCGGTATTGAAGCGACCGACGCGGCCTACATCAGAGTCACTGACATACAAATCTCCGGTGGTTCCCATCTGTACCGTAACATACTTGCCCACCAAATCCTCGGGCCCATGGATACTGTCGTTATCATTGGCTACCAAAATCAGCTGACTGGCCCGGAAATAGGGATCGCTGAAGTCTACAGCCATGGCTCGCTCTGGAGTGATGGTCATCGCAGCAATGATCATGTCGTAGTTGCCGTTAAGCAAACCGGGAATCAAACCATCCCAGGCCACATTAACTATCTCGACGGTAACACCGGCCTCGGCCCCCAGGGCCTTGATCAAATCAATGTCAAAACCAACATACTCTTCGGTCACAGGATCCACGGATTCAAAGGGAGCGAAGGTAGCATCGGTAGCCACCGTCCAAACCCTTTCCTTGCCCAGAGCCATTCCGCCTCCCAGCGTCAAGAGCCCCAAAATAACAGCCAACACCACCAGCTTTTTCATCGCAAGTCCTCCTCAGATACTCTCAGTACTCCATCGGCACTGACCAATGGTGATGTAGGTATTATACATCTCTGCGCATAAACATGCAACAGCTTTTTTGCAGTTAACCAGCTGTTAACCAAAGTTGCCCCATAGTTGGAAGGAGTTAGGATAATCCTTACCTCTTCCCCACTATTGCCGACAACCTGTAACAATATGAATGGCCCCGGAGAATCGCCGCCAAAACAACCAGAGCCGTTGCCCCATGGCAACGGCCCTATTGATTAGAGTATGATAGCTATCCGACGCGTCCGATTAACACCTGCAGCTGACCTTCCGAGTCCAAGCGAGCCCGGAGATTGCGGGTAAATTCCCGAATGATCCGGCGCTCTCCTCCGATGGATAGGATCACCCCAGGATGAACGACCAAAGCCTTCACCTGTCCCTTACCACCGACGGAAATCACCGTGGTGACTCCCGACTTACTACCTAGCTCTTTGAACTCTACACTTCCCTGAGCCGATGAGATTTGTCCGCCCCGCATCACCCCGCGACTGGCGATGACGTCGCCGCCGGCTTCGATCTTGGAGTTGTAACTGCCAAATCCGGTGATGATCAGGTTTCCACTGACCCACACCCGGGAGTTCTCGATCCCCTTGACCGTCAAGTGATGGGGTTCGGTGCTGTAGCCGGCAACTTCCTGTTCCAGCTCCCGCCACCGTTGATACTTCCCGTTGACCTCCGCGGAGGATCGGATGTGCAGGGGACCGGTACCTTGTAATATCTGCACCAATTCAAAGCCAACATTAGTATTAATGCCGGCAATGTCACTGAGGGGCATCAAACGACGGGGGATTTCTGGCACCAGCTTCAACAACCCGTTGAATCTGCTTTCCAACAGCTGCTTCACCAACAGACCATAGGGTAGTCCCTTAGCAAAACTCTCCTTCACCGCCGCCGAGTTGTCCAGCTGCCAGAGAGCCTTCATAAACTCCTCCAGATACCCGGAAACCTCGTTAACAAAGGGCAGCAGGGCGGCAATCTCCGACATGCGACCGCCCACCCGCACTTCAGAGCCGATCAACAAGCTGTGAAGGGTGCTGTCGAGATTAGCCGTCAACTTGGCATTGGAGACCAAGCCCCGCACCTCAAGGGCTCCCCCGGCGGTGACCTGAATTCCTTCCCGCACTTGACCCTGGATGTGAATATCCCCTTCAAACTTAATATGTCCAGTACTGACATCGGCATCACCGGGATGGTCAAAGATGGGCATCACCCGAACCACGTTTCCCTCCGCCACGGGGCGGCCGCTGACTTCTGCCCTTACCTCCAGACCATCCTCGGAAAGGTAAGCACCGCTTCCTGCCCTGAGAGCCAATTTCTTCGGGTGCCGTCGTGGCTGAACCTCCCGACCAAGGACACTGCGCCCCACACGACCCGACGTTGCCGGGATGAGACGGGCTAACAAAGTGTCTGGTTCCACCCAGGAGATCCTGTGGCGATCCAGGAGGTCTATACGCAGGGCATCCTCATCATAGGCTGCCCTTTCCACTTCCTCAAACAAAATCTCGATGTAGGGATCCTGGGGCTCCTGGGGCGGAATGCCCTGGGCCACCAAACGGCGCTGACCGGGCTGGGCCACCACAGCCTGCAGGGCCTCAGGATCAATTCCGAAGACCACCCCTGCATCCTTCAAGGCCTGGGTAACCCGATCCTGGGTCACTGGCTCCGGTGGCAATTCTTCTGCTCCTTGGCCCACTAATTCCACAACGGCGGCGGGGGGAACATCCCGGAGGCGATACCTTTTCCCGGCACTTAGGGTCACCTGCACATAGGCACTAAGTTCATCGGGAGACACTTCTACCTCCACCATACTCACGGGCTTGCTTTCCTCGGCCTGGACCTGAACCACATCGCCCTGTGCCATTTGATATCTCCCGCTTTTCACCTCGCCGTTCACCAGTACCTGGACGTGACCACCGATGATTAGCACTGGATAATCTTCCTCAGGAGAACTGGGCGGCTTCCAGCCAAACTCTCCATCGATTACCCAAGCCCTACCTGCTGGCATTTTCTCATAGTCCACGCTCATGACCTCACCTCAGCAACCACCGCTACTTTCAGGTGCTCTCCACTGCGCCCATCAGCGCTTCTTGTCCAGGAAATGACTGCCGGGAACATAGGCCTTGGCTTCATAGGCCTTAGAGACCCTTCTTCCCCGGCGGACCTTGCCCATGGATCGGGCCGTCCGACTGGCCCGCAACCGAAGCTGATTGGTATCCCGTTGATTAACCTCCAGGGCCTGAGCCAACACCGCTGCCAATTGATCGAAAACCTCCAGCAGCTCCGTTACCGGAGCAGCCAACTGCCGATGGGCAATACTCACTCGTCTTAATTCCGAGGCGGAGAACTGTGCCATCCCCAATTCTGCACACAATTGGTCCCGCAGCTCATCGATTTGCCGTTGAATTGTTTCTGCTGCTTCCATCAGCTGGCGGTGGCCCTCCAGGGCAATCAGCAACTCCTCAATCTCACCGTTGTCAATCTGGTGGCGATTCCCTTCACTGGACTCCAACATTTCTTGGTAAAGCGCCAACTGACGGAGATACAGCTCCCGTAACGCTAACAAACGATCCCGTGCCTGCAGCGAGAACTCCTCCCCTCTAGACCGAAAATCCCCAATCCCTTAGCGAGTCCACCCCTGGAATTCCTCTCGCACCCTTTGTTGGAGCGAAGGATTGCAGAGAAAGTCGATAGCGGTCATCGCCAAGGCCTTAGCCGCCAAGAGCATCGTCGCCCTCCCATTGGGACTGGCACAGGCGGCAGCAAATTCTGGAGTGTGCCCCACCAAACCATCGATGCCAAGACTAATGTAGGGATGAATTGCGGGAGCCACGTGGCTGACATTGCCCATGTCCGTGGAACCCTTGCCGTCCGCGGAGGCAATGATGTCCGTTACTCCAAGAGCCTGCAAATTGCCGGTGAAGGCCGCGGCTAGGGATCGATTGGTCACCAAGTTGTCGTTGGAGGGTTCGAAATTGTGCCAGGTGACCTCGGTCCCACTCATCATTGCGGCGCCCTGGGCGATTCTTTTCACCTTGACCAGGATTTCATCGAGGATCCGGCGCCGGGCCGAACGGAAGTAGAAGCGAGCAGCCGCCCGTTCCGGAACGACGTTGGGAGCCACTCCCCCTTCAGAGATGATGCCGTGGATGCGAACGTCATCGGGCAAATGCTCCCGCAGAGCGTTAATTCCATTGAAGAGGAAAATGGCGCCGTCCAGGGCGTTGATTCCCTTCTCTGGAGAGGATGCGGCATGGGCTGCCCGACCGGTAAAGACAAACTCCAAGGCATCCAGGGCATAGGAACTGCTTCCCACTTGGGTCACC
>JAAYGB010000024.1 GCA_012727955.1 Bacillota bacterium | reverse complement strand
TTCTCACGATGGATTGTTCTTCCAGCAACCTCCCGATCTCGGCACTACTGCTCCCGGCAGGAATGTGCAGAATCGACTCCACTGCCAACTTCGGGTTGGCCAAGGGCAAGGAAGCGTGGGAGGAGACAAAGCCAAGTACCATCAGCACTACGGCACCAAGGGCAACTATTCCCACCAGGAACTGCAACACCCAGTGTATCCCTTGGCGAAGATAACAGCGCCATCGCTGCCAGGGAATCGCAACAAAAACACCTGCGCCCGTCGCTGTCTGATCACGTTTGTCCATCTGCTGCAACCTGCGCTCCCCTCCCTACCGGCACCAAAGCCACTAATCCTCGTTGAGAATCTCTTCGATGGCCTTACTTACGGCATCGAATTCATCGTCATCATCGATGGGACGCAAAATCTCTTCTCCATGCTCATCGGTTTCAACGGCGAAAATGATCGCACCAAACTCAGGATCCTCCACCGGCTCCAACAATACGTACTTCTTGTGATCAATTTCGAAGGCCTCGACCAAAAGAAACTCCTATTCGTTGCCCGCTTCATCGACTAGGGTAATTAAGTCTTCCTGTTCCGGCATAGTGCTGCCCCCTTATTAGTCATCAACCTGATGGGCTTGCGCCCGTCTTCGATCTAACCACGTCTGCAAAATCACTGCGGCAGCCACCTGATCAACAACTTTACGTCGCTTCTGGCGACTGACATCAAAGGTCAACAGAGCCTGCTCTGCGATGGCCGTAGAAAACCGCTCATCGGCATAGTACAGGGGAAGCTGCACTTGCCGCTGAAGCCTATCTGCCCACTCCCTTACGCCTTGGGCCTCGGGACCTTCAGTACCATCGGTGCGAATTGGCAAACCCACCACCAATGCTCCGATCTCGTATTCGGCAATCACCTGCCGAATACGGGCGGTGTCCTTCTTCCATCCCACCCGGGGCACCACTTCAATCCCGGTGGCTACCAGCCCCAACTCATCACTTACCGCTAGGCCTATCGTTTTGCTTCCCAAATCTATTCCCAAATAACGCACTACTCACGCTCTCTCCTACTAACCTAAATGACCTTCAAGGCAAACTCAGGGCAGCGGGCGGCACAGTATCCACAAAGAACACACCGACTGGGGTCGTGATGCAGCTTTCCGTCCCTTAGGGCCAAGGCCCTAGAGCTGCAGGCCTGGATACAGGTACCGCAAGCGGTACACCAGTCATCAATGTGCAGCTGTTTCAAGCTCCCGGCAGCAGCTGCCAACAGTTCTTCGCTGTCCCGCCCTTCGCAGATGGCCACGTTGGCATCCACCTCGGCCTCTGACTGCATGCCCACGGCAACGGAATGCACATGGGGATTACTAAAAGCCCACTCCAAGCTGGCCCGGACATCGTGATACAAATGCCCCCCGGCCAGAGGCTTCATGGCATAGACGCCCTTACCCATTAGATGAGCAAATTCGATGGCATCCAGCATGTCCGCAGCTGTGCCTCCAATAATTCCCAGACCCAAGGGGTTAATCAACGGGCTGATTACCTCAATTTCTGGAACTTGAGCTCCCTGGCGGACGGCGGCTACACAATGGGTGGAAATTCCCACCGCCCTAACGATACCCTTTGCCTTGGCCTCAAACAAAACCTCCAAGGCTGGCCAATGGCCCCGAATGGTATGTATTGACTCCTGTTCATGGAGCATGAAGATGTCAATCACATCCCGTTGGAGTCGCTGCCTAGCTTCCTCCAGGGCCTCTACCATCAGTTCCCGGGTGTAGGCATAGGATTTGGTGCAAATGACGACGGGACGATCCCAACCCTTTAGGGCCTCTCGGATGTAATCATAGGCATCATACAGCTGAGCGGTATCGATGAAATTAACTCCCAGTTCCAGAGCTCGGCGAATCACTCGCGCCCCTGCTTTGATGCTCATATTTTTCTGCAAGGGGCTAATGGTAAGGGCCCCAAAACACAGATGGGAAACTGTAAGACCAGTTTCCCCTAAAATCCGGTATTTCACTCATTTCACTCCACTTTTGCCACCAACAGCCAATTATCTGTCACCCTTAGCTTGGAGATGTTCAGCATAGAAACGAACTAAGTACTCGACCACTTCATCCCGTTCAACGGTTCTGACTACATCCCTTGCACCCATATGGCTGGTGATATAGGTGGGATCCCCAGTTAGCAAGAAACCCACCAACTGACTGACAGGATCGTATCCCTTCTCCTGCAGTGCCCTGTACACTAGGTCGAGAATTCCCGAGATTGCGTCTTCCCGGCGCAGGGCTCCGAACATCGTAGTTCGTTCAGCCTTGTCGTCCATTGCCAACACCCCCAGGGTTTCAATGGTATAGGACTGTAGACCTATTTGTCCTCATCTTTTCCTTCTGCACGGGACAATGGCATTCCTGCACAAGTGAGGGAAGCGAATCAAAAGGACTTGATCGCTTCCCCTCCGGTCCTATCTCACATTTAGTGGGTCACGGTGTTGACAACGGCCTGATAGGCTACCTGGAGACTATCGGCTAGCTTCTCGGGATTGCGTCCACCGGCCTGAGCCATATCGGGACGCCCGCCGCCCCCGCCTCCTGCGACCTTGGCCGCCTCACGCACGATATTTCCAGCATGGATTCCCCGGTCCACAGCCTCGGGAGACACCATGGCCAAGAATAGTACTTTATCATCGACCTTGGATCCCAGCACGATGACACCGGAACCAAGTTTTGTCTTTAGCTGATCACCGATGGTCCGCAGGGCACTGGCATCTCTGGCTGTAACCTCGCTGACCAGGACCTTCAACCCATCGATGGTCTCAGCTCGCTCCACCAGCTCAGAGGCCGAGCTGGCGGCTAACTTCTCCTGTAGCGATGCGTTTTCCCGCTCCAACTGCTTAATCTGAAGCTGGAGTCGCTCCAGCTTTTCCACTACCTCCCTGGGGGTAGTCTGTAGTTCTTGGGCCACCTGATTAAGGATCCGCTCCCCTTCAGCCACATGCTGCAAGGCCGCCTTTCCAGTCACAGCCTCGATCCGGCGCACTCCGGCGGCAACGGCACCCTCTGACAGGATCTTCAGCAACCCAATCTCACCGGTCTGCCGCACATGGGTGCCGCCACATAACTCCTGGGAGTAGTCGGCGATGGAAATAACCCGTACGGCATCACCGTATTTTTCATCAAACAGAGCCGTTGCACCCTGGGCAATGGCTTCATCATAGGACATCATATCGGCCTGCACCACGAGGTTAGCCAAAATCTTGGCGTTAACCTCTGCCTCAATGGCAGCCAGTTCCTCCGGCGTCACAGCGGCAAAATGGGTAAAGTCAAAGCGCAGCCGATCGGGAGCAACCAAAGACCCCGCCTGGTTGACATGCTCACCGAGGACGTTTTTCAAAGCTTGATGCAGCAGGTGGGTGGCTGTATGGTTTCGGGCCGCTGCCATCCGATCCTCGCGATAAACGGTGGCCAGGACCTCCTCCTTCACGTTGATGGTTCCCGCGGCAACGACACCATGGTGAATAATTAGCCCCTGACTTTCCCGGGACACTGACTCCACGGTGAAGGCCCCACCCTTGGCAGTGATAGTACCGTTATCGGCAACCTGCCCACCGCCCTCAGCATAGAAGGGAGTCTTATCGATAACAACCTCAACCCGTTCTCCCTGATGGGCCGACTCAACTTCCTGCCCATCCCTAATAATGGAAACAACCTGGGCCGCCATCTCCATTTGATCGTAGCCGACAAACTCCACGTTGTACTTGGCAGCCAGTTCCCGATAGGCAGAGCCCTTCTCATCACCCAGGTATCCCTGCTTAGCTCGAGCTGCCCGGGCCGTCGCCCGTTGTTGCTCCATCCGTTCATTAAACCCAGCCTCATCCACTTCCAGCTGGTGCTCTTCAGCGATTTCCTTCGTTAACTCGATGGGAAAGCCATAGGTATCATAAAGTCGGAAGGCGACGTCGCCGGGAATTTCCTTCTCACCGGCAGCTTCTAAGGACGCGATGATTTCCTCGAGCAATGTGGTTCCCTGCTGCAGGGTACCGAGGAACCGCTCCTCCTCCATACTGAGAACCTTGTGGATGTACTCCCGCTTCTCCAGCAGTTCTGGATACCCAGGAGCCATCTGCTTGATCACGACATCGATTACCTGGCTTTGGAATCTTTCTTCCATTCCCAATAGGTGCCCATGGCGAATAATCCGTCGCAACAGTCGACGCAGGACATAACCCCGGCCCTCATTCCCGGGCAGGATGCCATCTAAGGCCATGAAGGTGATGCTGCGAGAATGATCGGCAATCACCCGAATACTCTTATCGATGGCGGGGTCCTTACCATACTCCACACCCGCCAACGCTGCAACCTTCGCCACAATGGGAGCCACGATATCGCAGTCAAAGATGCTGTCCACATTCTGCAGCAGACAGGCTACCCGCTCCAAACCCATTCCGGTATCGATACTCTTTTGCTCCAGGAGATGGTACTCTCCCGCTTCATCCTTGTGATACTGGACAAAGACCAGATTCCAGATCTCTAGATACCGATCACATTCACAGCCCGGCTTACAATCGGGATCACCGCAGCCATACTCCGGTCCACGATCGTAGTGCAGCTCCGAGGAGGGGCCGCAGGGTCCAACCCCGATTTCCCAGAAGTTGTCTTCGCCAAGGCGAACGATGCGTTCTGCAGGAATCCCGATCTGGCCCCAAATCTCCTCGGCTTCGTCGTCATCAAGATGGACGGTAATCCACATACGGTCTTGGTCCAACTCCAAATGCTCCGTCACAAACTCCCAAGCCCAGGCAATGGCTTCCTTCTTGAAGTAATCTCCAAAGGAGAAATTGCCCAGCATTTCAAAAAAGGTACCGTGACGACTGTTGTTACCAACGGAATCAACGTCGGCGAGACGGACACACCGCTGGCAAGTAGTAACCCGGGTATACTCCGGCTTTTCCTTACCCAGGAAGTATGGCTTAAAAGGCACCATGCCGGCCCCTGTCAACAGCAGGGTAGGGTCGTTGTGTGGGACCAAAGACGCCCCCGGTAGTCTCTTGTGCCCCTTTTCCTCGAAGAATTTCAGGTAAAGTTCTCTTAACTCATCACCAGTTAACGCTTTCACCGACTACTCCTCCCACTAATGACAAGGCCGGCTCCACGGCCGTGGCCGCCGACAAAAATATTCCAGTCATATACCTATACTATCATATCCAAAGGATGACAAGCCTGTCAACACAGCCCATTCCCTGTCATGAAACCCTACAGCACCTGGCGCAATACGAAACTAATGCCTGTTTTGAGTACCGCCGCCACCGGCACCGCCAGCAACATTCCCCCCACCCCAAACAAATGACCCCCCGCTAATACCACGAAGATCATTGTCAAGGGATGTAAACCCACGCTATCCCCGATGATCCTCGGGGCGATGATGCTTCCCTCCACGTTGTTGATGACGGTGAAAATCACTATCGTCCAAACTGCCTTCCATTCCGAATCCAACAACGCAAAGATCGTTGCTGGTATTCCCCCTAGCAAAGGCCCGAGATAGGGGATCAGATTAAAGATCCCGGCAACTAGTCCCAAGAGCAAGGCAAACCTTACCTTCAGAAGACCCAGGCAAATGGCGATCAACAGCCCAACAACAGCAGAGACCACAATCTGCCCCCGAATAAATCCATCCAGGACCCGATTGATATCCTGGATCAACTGGCGAACCTCGCCCTGATATCCCAAGGGAACCAACCGCCAGGCACCGGCCTTGAAGGTCTCCAGATCCCGAAGGATATAGAAGGCCAAAATGGGAACTAGGAATAGAGTAAACAGGCGAGAAAACATCCCCAAGAGAACGTCTACCAACCGCTGCACAAACCCCTCAATATACCCTTGAAACCGACTGGCGCTTTCCAGCACCGCCTCGGTGAAAGCTATCGGCAGACGAAATCGTTCCAAAGTCGCCAGCAGGCTGTTAACCAACTGCGACAGCTCCTTCATGTACCGGGGCAGAACAACGACAATCTGTTCCATTTCCTCAACCAATCTAGGTACAACCCTTGAGGCTAGAACTGCCAATACTGCTATCGATATGACGTACACCAGGATGATGGCAACGGAACGAGGAACCTGCCGCTCCTCTAGTTTCTTCACCGCCGGATTAGTAATATAGGCAAAAATCAGAGCAAGCCAAAAAGGGAACAAAATTCCCCTCACCAGATAGAGGAAAATTGTTCCCGCCACCACCAGACTAATCACTGTGAGTTGCCGCCATTGTCGGGGCTTGAGACCCATACCGACTACTCCCTGTATACCAACTCAACTACCGCAGGCTTCGCATCGCTGCTGATACCATGGTTCTACCGGCCTTCATTGCCGGATTGAGGCGTTGGGCACCGCTTTGCATCATCGAAGCGGTACGTCGTGCCATCTTAGCCATCCGATCAGCTTGATTGGACATCATCCGTTGAGCTCTGCCGTTATTTTGCGTCATAAAGTACCCCAAGGCAGCTCCAACTACCATGCCTGCGAAGAGGGTTCCTATAGACCGATTCATCCTACCATCGCTTCCTTTCCTGTGGATGTGACTTGCCATTAGCCCTTACCTACGTCTGGGGAAAAGATTCTACCGGAGCACACTTGTCCACCGTATCTTCCGGGACAATTAGGGCCTCGCTGCCCAGCTGATATTGACTGGAGGCTGGGATCACAACCCGACCGGTCAACAGGTCCTTAATCAACCCATCGGAGAGCTGAAACCCTAGAATGTCCCCTGTCTGGGTGTCTACTAGTACGTCATCTAGGGTACCCAGTAAAGTGCCCCCGGTGGTGATCACTGGCAAACCAACGATGTCGGGAGTCTGACTCCAAGTACCTCCCATGGACAAGATCTCATCCATCCTTCGCAGTACCGTCAGATCCCCAATGATCACTGCATCGCTACCCACCCGATGCACATCATCGAGCTTGATGACAAACTCCAAAGGCTTCCCCTCACCGTCCACCAGGTCCTTGGCGGTGACCAGTAGTGCCATTAGTTTGCTGGAGCTGACACTAAAGATGAGATCCTGAACTTGGCCCAGATTGCGTCCCGTCGAGAGGACAAACACATCCATCCCCAACAATCTCTTTCCCAGCCGCATGGTGGATCCCTCACTTACCGATGAACAACTCCATCAATAGTATGTCCGCTGCTGAGAGGACAAAAAACAAGCACACGGAACAACCGTGTGCCACTTGCTGGAGAATGATACTATAATAGCCGCAAAGGCCAATGTTATCCTTCCACCGAAGCCTTAGCTTCCCGCTTACTTCTCAGATCCTCGATGGCTTTGCGCAATGCATCGGCAGCCAAATTGGAGCAGTGCATCTTGACTGGAGGCAACCCATCGAGGGCATCGGCCACAGCCTTGTTGGTTACCTGCCAAGCCTCATCCAAGGTCTTACCGATGGCCATCTCCGTCACCATGCTGCTGGTAGCAATGGCGGCGCCACAGCCAAAGGTCTTGAACTTACAATCTATGATGCGATCCTGATCATCAACCTTAATCCAGATTTTCATAATGTCCCCACAGGTAGCATTGCCTACTTCACCAATCCCGTCGGCATCCGGAATTTCGCCGACATTACGAGGGTTGTTGAAGTGGTCCATCACCTTGTCCGAATACATCTCTAAAATCCCCTCCCCTTGCTGGTGCCTAATCGTTGTACAGCGGCGACATTTTCCTCAGTTTATCAACTATTCCGGGCAGAATCTCTAGCACGCGGTCGATTTCTTCCTTGGTCGTATCCCTACCCAGGGTCATCCGCAATGAACCATGGGCAATTTCGTGGGGAAGCCCCAAGGCCAACAGCACATGGGAAGGCTCCAAGGAACCGGAGGTGCAAGCAGAACCACTGGACGCCGCGATGTTGTTCATATCCAGATTCAGCAGCAAAGACTCCCCTTCAATGTACCGAAAACAGACATTGACGTTGCCCGGTAGCCGCCGAGTACGATGCCCGTTAACTCGCATATGGGGCACCTGAGACTCCAGACCCTCGATCAGATAGTCCCGTAATTCCGTGAGGCGAGCACTCTCTGACTCCATCTCCTCCGTCGCCAACTCCAAGGCCTTGGCCAGGCCTACGATCCCTGCCACATTTTCCGTCCCGGCACGATGGCCATTTTCCTGGGCCCCACCATGAATCAACGGTGAAAATCTCACTCCCCGTCGAACATACAGTGCCCCTACGCCCTTGGGCCCATAGAACTTGTGGGCCGACAAGGACAACATGTCGACTCCTAGATCCACCACATCAATGGGAATGTGCCCCACAGCTTGCACCCCATCGGTATGAAACACCGCTTGGTGGCCCTTAAGTATACTGGAGATCTCCTTAATCGGTTGAATGGTCCCGATTTCATTGTTGCCGTAAATGATGGAAACGAGGATGGTCTCATCGGTCAGGGCCTGACGCACCGACTCGGGATCCACTAACCCGTCGGAATCAACGGGAAGGATGGTGATTTTATATCCCAGCTTTTCCAGATACTCTACCGTGTGCAAGACCGCGTGATGCTCAATTGCTGTGGTGATAATGTGTTTCCCCTTGGATCGATTAGCGAGAGCAACACCAAAGATGGCTTGATTATCGGCTTCCGAACCTCCACTGGTAAACACAATCTCCTTGGGCATGGCCCCCAAGATATCTGCCACCGTCTCCCGTGCCTCGTCAACAGCGGCTCTGGCCTCTCTGCCGATTCGATAGATGCTGGAGGGATTGCCATAATGCTCCGATAGATAAGGCAACATCGCTTCCTTTACCTCCGACCGCATCGGAGTAGTTGCCGCATGGTCCAGATAGATTAATTCCTCCACGTGAATGCCCTCAATTCTCTTCGGTGTACCCCAAAGTGGGTTTAGATGTGATACATAAAAGAGTCTGCCCCCGAATTCATGGCCAATGCCCTCTGCTTTAGATCCTCCAGGGTTGTGGAATCAAGTACATCGGTCATGGAATCCCGCAGCCGTTTCCATAATTCTCGGGTGGCACAGCCTTCCTGCTGCCTACAGGGTTCACTGTCATCTTCATCTACACAGGCCATGGGAGAAATCGGGCCTTCCAACACTCGAATAACCTCACCGACTGTCATCTGCTGCGGATCCTTGGCCAGTTGATAGCCACCCTGTGCTCCCCTGACACTGGTCACCAAACCAGCCTTACGCAGACTAGCCATCAGTTGCTCCAGGTAGTGATCGGATATGTCTTGACGCTCGGCTATAGTTCTCAGGGAAATCGGCCCTTCTCCATAGTGCAAAGCCAGATCTAGCATAGCCCGGAGCCCGTACTCCCCTTTTGTTGAAATACGCATCTAGTCGAACTCCTCCTGGCGTTTTAATTCCGAGTAAACACATTGGATTTACCAGACTTATCCTATCACACCGGTTCAATACTGTCAATAATAAGGTTTTGCTATTTATCTCCCTCTAATCCAGCACTGCCCTCCGAAGAGAAAGCCCCGGCGGCAGGAGTTCGTTATCGCAACCCGAACTGATCTGATCAGCTATGAGTATGGAGGGTGCACAGTGTCTAAAGCCAGTGGGAAATCACGGAAAACAAGAAGGCTTTTTCCTAAAATACCTTCTCGGTATCGCCTATATCTCGGTGTCTTTTCCACCTTCTTTTTCCTCAGCCTTATCGTGACCGCGCTAGTTTTAATGTTTAGGGACCTACAGGCCAATTTGGATCGGCTGGCCTAGGATCGAGACCTCTCACCACCGGACCTTCTTTCCTGCCACACCTGGGCTAGCTTCTTTTCCTCCCCTTGGGTTGATGGATGATAGAAACACTGTCCTTGAAGACCTTCAGGGAGATACTCCTGATCCACCCAATGATTGGGGTAATCATGGGGGTACAAATAGCCCCTACCCAAACCCAGGCGCTCCATTCCCCCACTACTTCCATCCCGCAGGTGATTGGGGACACCATCGTCGGTTCCCTGCTCCACCGCTTGCAAAGCAGCATCCAAAGCCAAGTACGCAGAATTACTCTTCGGCGCCAAGGCCAAATAAATGGTGGCTTGGGCCAAGGGAATTCGTCCCTCCGGCATTCCCAGCCGTTCAAAGGCCTGCACCGCGCTGACCGCTACCCCCAAAGCAGCGGGATCAGCCAATCCAATGTCCTCCGCCGCGGAGATCAACAGGCGCCGGCCGATATACTCCGGGTCTTCCCCGGCATAGAGCATACGAGCCAGCCAATAGATGGCCGCCTGGGGATCGGAACCCCGAATGGATTTAATGAAGGCACTGATTACATCGTAATGCTCATCGCCGTCCTTGGTGTAGTTGACCCTCCGTCGCTGAATTGCCTGCTCGGCTATCTCCAGTGTAATATGCCTGTTACCATCGCCACCGGGGGCGGTGGTAAGAACCGCCAGTTCCAGCGCGTTCAGGGCACTGCGGGCGTCACCACCGGCCACTTGAATGATATGTTCCAGGGCTTGGGGATCAACCTGTGCCCGATACTGGCCCAGGCCCTTGTCAGTGTCGGTAAGTGCTCTGTGTAACAGGCGCTTCATGGCATCCTGGGGCAGGGGATGGAGCTGAAAGATGCGTGAGCGGGACAAAAGGGCTTTGTTGACGGTAAACATCGGGTTCTCCGTCGTCGCCCCGATGAGGATCACCACACCCTTCTCCACAAAGGGCAACAATGCATCCTGTTGGGCCTTGTTGAAGCGGTGGATCTCATCGATAAAGAGAATAGTCTTGCGCCCATAGTAGGTTAGCTCATTTTCCGCCTCAGTCACCACCGCCTTAATATCCTTAACTCCGGCCATCACCGCATTGAGGCTAACAAACCGAGCCTTGGTTTGCTGGGCCACGATTTCCGCCAGAGTGGTCTTACCGGTGCCCGGCGGTCCATACAGGATCATCGACTGAAGGCGATCAGCCTCGATAGCCCGCCGCAGTAGGCTGCCCTCGCCAACGATGTGATGCTGGGCCTCGAACTCTGCGAAGTCCTTGGGTCGCATCCGAACCGCTAAGGGCGCAGCATCCTGCTTGGCCTTGTCATTGGCACTTGCAAATAAATCCAGCAACAACTCCCCCTCCTCACCAACGCCATTCCTATGCCTTACCCCTTGCTAGCCCCCACCAGGTCATTGACTACTACGCTGGCAAGAATCATTCCCGCCACCGGAGGAACGTAGGAAACACTTCCGGGAACCCGCTTCCCTGGCTGACCCTCGGGATAGTGTGGGGTTTGCGGCCGTTCCGTTGAAAAGACTACCTTGACCCCATGATCAATGCCCCGCTGTCGCAGCTTCTGCCGAACAACCTTAGCCAAGGGGCAGGTGTGGGTCTTGCTAATGTCCTCTACCAAGAAGCGAGTTGGATCCAACTTGTTGCCCGCCCCCATGGCAGCCACAATTGGCACCTGCTTCTCGACACACCCGGCAATCAGCGCTACCTTAGCGGAAACCATGTCAATGGCATCAACCACGTAGTCCCACTCCGGGTTGATCAGGTCGACGTCGGTTTCCGTAAACATCTCAACCCTTGCCTCCACCTTGGCATCGGGATTAATCTCCGATACCCTGGCTGCCATCAACTGGGCTTTAGGCTGGCCCACGGTGCTTACCAAGGCCGGTAACTGTCGATTAATGTTGGTGACGTCCACTACGTCGTGATCAAAGATGATCAAATGCCCAATTCCAGCCCTAGCCAAGGCCTCCACGGCAAAGGAGCCGACCCCTCCCACTCCAAACACCGCCACGGTGCTGTCCCTTAATCGGGCCAGACCCTCAGCGCCCAGAAGCATCTGCGTTCTGGCAAATAGACTTTGTTGCCTTAGCGTCATTCCTTCGATTCCTCCATACCCTACTGCAGATAGATATAACCTAAGCCACCTAACAAAATTCTCTATAACAAAACCGGGTTCCTCCCCTACCAACCTAGAAGGTTGATACTGGAAGAACCCGGGTTAGGTATCCCCACCATGCCGCTGATGACTGGCCGTTGATGAACCTGCTCTATGCAGGTGGGTGCTCTCCCACCGGCTTTATGCGTCCCCGCTGAGGGGCTTGCACGCCACCGGTAGAGCCAAGCTCCCTTTGTTATGGTGTTGGCTCATAACAAAGCCAGCTTGACCACGAACACAGTAGGGCAATATTGACTTAATCCTTCACTTTGCCCTTGCAAAGTCTCTGTTTTATCCCTGTGGCCGGGGTTTCCCCGACCGCACATTCATAATACCACAGGGTAGAAGGCCTCGCAAGAGTTGATTTCTAGTAAAATTCACACATTCTTAACGATTAGCCCCAAACATCTCAGGGATTCGCTGTCTTTCCAGAGTTTAGCGGCTATTTCGCCGCCACATGCCCCTTGCATCCAAGGGCGGCATCTGCTACTCCCGTCCCGTCTCGACCTCCGGGGCCAGTCGCAACCCCAGCTCCCGTAACTGTTCCGAGGAAATTTCCGCGGGAGCATCGGCCAAGAGGTCAGCGCCGCTGGCAGTTTTGGGGAAGGCAATGACGTCGCGAATGTTGTCCCGCCCGGTGAGCAACATGATCAACCGATCCATTCCAAAGGCGATCCCACCATGGGGGGGTGCTCCGTATTCAAAGGCCTCGAGCAAAAAGCCAAAGCTGGCCTCGGCCCGCTCCGGAGAAAAGCCAAGAACTTCGAACATCGCTTCCTGTACCTCACGGGTATGGATCCTGATGCTGCCGCCACCAACCTCGTACCCATTGATTACCAAGTCATAGGCCTTGGCCCGGACTTTACTGGGGTCGGTCTTCAGCAGAGGAAGGTCCTCATCCATCGGTGCTGTGAAGGGATGGTGGGCGGCAACGTACCGCTTTTCCGTCTCATCATATTCCAGCAGCGGCCAATCGATCACCCAGAGGAAATCAAAGCGAGACTCGTCAATGAGGCCCAGCTTGTCTCCTAGATAGAGACGCAACCGGCCCAGAACATCCAAAGCTACCTTCTCTCTGTCCGCGACAAACAGCAACAGGTCCCCGGGCTTGGCTTCCATTGCCTCCAGCAGCCTTCTCAGTTCCTCCTCGGCGAAAAACTTGACGATGGAACCCCGGGCTCCCTCTTCCGTGGCGATCATCCAGGCTAGACCCTTGGCACCGTGTTTCCCGGCCAAGTCCACCAGCTCGTCGATTTCCCGGCGAGCAAACTTCTCACCGCAACCGACGGCATTGATTCCCCGAACGGTTCCACCGGAGGCTACGGTATTGGTAAAGATACCGAAACCGCAATTGGCCACAACTTCGGAAACATCCACTAGCTCCAGTCCAAAGCGGGTATCCGGTCGATCGGAGCCAAAGCGATTCATGGCCTCATCATAGCTCATGCGAGGCACCGGGTCTGGAAGGGTAACACCGATGGTCTCCGCAAAGATCCGCCGGATCATTCCCTCCATAACTTCCATCACTACCTCCCGATCGACGAAGGACATCTCCGCGTCAATCTGGGTAAACTCCGGCTGCCGATCGGCCCGGAAGTCTTCATCCCTGAGGCAGCGGGCAATTTGGAAATAGCGGTCAAAGCCACTGACCATCAACAACTGCTTAAAGAGCTGCGGCGATTGCGGCAGCGCGTAAAAACTACCCAAGTGCAGCCTGCTGGGCACCAGGAAGCTGCGGGCACCCTCGGGAGTATTCTTACCCAGCAAGGGAGTCTCGATCTCCAAGAATCCATGCTCGTCAAGATACCGTCGCGCTATCTGCATCACTCGATGCCGCATCATGAGAATCTCCTGCATTTCCGGGCGCCGCAGGTCCAAGTATCGGTATTTCAACCGCAGACTCTCGTCGACGTTGCTCTTACCATCCACGGCAAAGGGAGGCGTTGCTGAGCGGTTGAGGATATGTAACTCGGAGGCAACTATCTCGATCTCGCCGGTGGCTAAATTGGGGTTGACGTTCCCCTCCCATCGGGCCCTCACCCGTCCAACGGCATTAATTACGAATTCTCCCCGAAGTTTTTCGGCTATAGCAAAGGTTTCAGCGTCGATTTCCTGTGGATTAAAGACAACTTGTACTAGACCCGTCCGATCCCGCAGGTCGATGAAGATCACACCACCGTGATCTCGCCGGGTATTCACCCAACCGCAAAGGGAAACCACCTGACCCACGTGCTCGCTCCGCAACTGCCCACAATAATGAGTGGGCAACTGCCATGTTGTTGAACCCTGTCTTCCTTCTCCCATAGTCCTATGGCAACGCCAGTTGCCATCCACCTCCCTATTTATCTTCGGGCCTTTTACAGCACAGACTTGCAAAAGGATAATAGTTCCGTCAATGGAACCTCCTGTTGTTCTCCCGATTCCATATTGCGCACCGAGGCAACTCCCCGCTGCAGCTCGTCCTCTCCTAGAATGACGGTAACCTTGGCACCGCTGCGATTGGCGGATTTTAGCTGAGCCTTTAGGCTCCTGCCTTGGTAGTCAAGGTCCACACGGCAACCCTCATTGCGCAGGGCAAAGGCCAGATCCACGGCCTTACCACGAGCGGAGTCACCCAGACACGCCACATACACATCAAAGTCCAGACTTACCGGTATCTCTACCTTTTCCGATTCCAGGGCCAGCCACAAACGATCCATACCTGCGGCAAAACCCACAGCAGGGGTAGGTTGTCCGCCTACATCCTCAACCAACCCATCATAGCGACCACCGCCGGCAATGGAGCTTTGGGCTCCAACACCTTCGGAAATAATCTCAAAAACTGTCTTCGTATAGTAATCTAATCCCCGAACCAATCTCTTATTGATCACAAAGGGGATTTCCAGCGACCGGAGATAATCCTGCACCTTGGCAAAGTGCGTCTCACATTCATCACAAAGGTAGTCAGTAACCAAGGGGGCCTCTGCCGTGGCTTCCTGGCAGCTTGCTTCCTTGCAGTCCAACACCCGCAGGGGATTTTGCTCCATTCGCTCCTGACAGGTCTGGCACAAAACCTCGCTCCGCTGCTTCAGCCACTCCACCAATACCTCTCGGTACCGAGGACGACACTGGGGACAGCCAATGCTATTAATCTCCACGCGGAATTTTCGCAGGCCCAGCCTCTGGTACAACTCTACTGGAGCTGCGATCATCTCTACATCGGCAATGGGGTCAGCGGTGCCGATGCATTCGGCCCCAAACTGAACGAACTGACGATACCGCCCAGCCTGCGGGCGCTCGTAACGAAACATCGGGAAGGAATAATACACCTTGACGGGCTGAGAAGCTCCCTGCAGTTTGTGTTCTAGATAGGCACGCACCACCGAAGCGGTACCTTCTGGGCGAAGAGTCAGGCTCCGTCCCCCCCGGTCAGTGAAGGTGTACATCTCCTTTTGCACCACATCGGTGGCATCCCCGATCCCTCGAACAAACAATTCCGTATGCTCAAAAACGGGAGTACGGAATTCTTCATATCCATAATTGTGAAAGATTTCTCTAACCATGTCCTCTACGTACTGCCATCGCCGGGACTCTCCCGGTAGGATGTCGTAAGTACCCCTTGGGGCAGTAATCTCTGCCATCTTCTTGCCTCCGTTCCTCTGTTACGAAAAGAGTGGTGGATGTCCACCACCACTCTTGGATAACTCTGGGTTAGACGAACCAAATGCTTACTCCTGGGAAGTCTCTACCTCAGCGGACTCATCTTCTGCTTCAGTGGAATCTTCCTCGACACTTGCCTGGCTCATCTCAGCATACATCCTTTGAATTTCAGCCAATTTTTCCTCTTCCACGGCAACAAGGTCCTGCCTACCCATGGCAGTATAGGCGTTGAGCAACTGCAGATGGATCATGAAATCCTCTGGAGCCAGCTCGGAAGCCTTGGAGTAAGCGGTAACCGCCTCTTCCTCCCGCTCCAGAACTCGATACTTGTCGCCCAGTTGCAGGTATAGCTCAGGATCCGACTCGGTCTTTTCAACAGCGATTTTCAGCTGCTCCAGGGCATCCTCTGTACGGCCCAATCTGTCGTACACAGAAGCTAAACTGCTGTACAGATAGGGATCATCGGGATAAAAGGCTGTAGCTTCCTGGTAGGCCTCAGCAGCTTCTTCGTAGTTACCCAGCCGCAGCGCCTCATAACCCCTCATTCGGGGATCCCGCACTTCGATCTCAGCCTTCTCCACTACTTCGGCATACCATGCGTTGAATTCGTCGCTCTGTTTTCTCTCTCTAATCTCCTCGCGGAGTTCCGCCTCAGCCGCGGCAAACTCTTCGCCTTCCGCGGTCTTGCGCTCAAAAACCTTAATAATATGGTATCCGTATTGGGATCTAACGGGTTCACTGATTTCGCCGATGGCTAGAGCAAAGGCGGCTTCACTAAACTCCGGTACCATATCGCCCCGCTTGAACCACCCCAAATCACCGCCCTCTTGGGCGCTGCCATCCTGGGACACTTCCTTGGCCACCTCGGCAAAATCCTCGCCCGTTCTCAGGCGCTCCAATACCTCTTCGGCCTCGGCCAAGGCCGCATTCCAGGCTTCATCGTCAGAACCATCGGGCCGAATCAGAATATGGGATGCTTTCACTTCCTCATACTCAGTCTTAACCTCATCGAGGGTAACGGTGACGTTAGCGGTCACCTGATTGCGCAGCTCTTCAATCTTCAAACTCTCTGTGATCGCTTCCCGGATATCAGCCTCGGTCAAATTGCTGGCTGCCAGCTGCTCGGCAAAGGCCGAAGCGCCGCCGTACTCCTCTTTCAGCGCCTGCAGCTGCGCATCAATCTCGGCCTTCGAGGGTTTAATCTTCCGGGCATTAGCTTCCTGCAGCAAGAGCTCATGGCCAATTAGCTGCTGAAGTGCATAGTACTGTACGAACTCCGCCTGATCCGCGGTCACCGGCATACCAGCGGCCTGTTGACTTTGCACCAGCTGCCAATAGGTGTTATACCACGGGATATACCCAATCTCTTTACCATTAACCGATGCCACCGCAGCATCCATCAGTGGATTTCCCCGCCACAATGCGGAGCCGCCAACGTACAATAAACCTAGTACGAAGGTAATAGCAATTGCCCAGACGATTCCCTTAAATCGCTTTCTCATTGTTCGAAAGACCATATTATCCGCACCCCTCGTTTGATATACGATAATACCGGGAAAAATACTAGTTTAATTGTAGAATAAAGTAGACAGCCATGTCAACAATTGAGGCCCTCTTTGCACCATTTGGTTAAGGCTGCTTTCTTTTCCTCCAGTAGTTTTCCGAGATTCTGAGCATAGGTTGCGGAACACTTGGGATTGATCACCCGAACAACGGTCTCATCGGGATAGACGAATTTCGTGATTCCGCCACCCCCTAACGCGATAATACTTTGGCGTTCCTCCATCATAAAGACGTTGTATCCCGACTCGGTACCGGGTTTGGCGTATCCGATATTCTCCAGATCACCCACGGTGTAGCGCTGCCGATATAGATAGTAGGGTAATAATCCTTGCGCCAAGGCGTACTCCTTGGTTAGTTCAGCCATTATTTCCATTTCCTCTGGGGTGGGATAGGCCAGCTCTTCGGCTTGGTGCCGCCAAGTGGCGGCTCGTTTTACCGCCAAGGTGTGAACGGTGAGATTTTCCGGATTTAGCTCCCGGATTTTCGCCAGAGTATCGGTCACATCCTCGGGTTTTTCACCAGGAAGCCCAAGGATCAAATCAGCGTTGATCGTCTCAAATCCAGCGTCCCGAGCCAGGGCAAAGGCAGAAATCACCTGCTCAACGGTGTGACGCCGCCCCACGGCATCCAAGGTTCGCTGCTGCATCGATTGCGGATTGATACTGAGTCGATTCACTGCATATTTTCGCATCACCTGCAGCTTCTCGGCGGTGATGGTATCAGCCCTTCCTGCCTCAACGGTGAATTCTCTGAATTGGGGGTGGGGTAAGCAGCTTCGCATCCGCTCAAGGAGAAGCTCCAACTGATCGGCAGTTAGAATCGTCGGGGTCCCTCCTCCGATATACCAGGTATCGGCCTGAATCCCCAAAGACGTCAACCAATGGCCAAGAGATTCCACCTCCTGCAAAAGCGCAGCAAAGAATCCCTCAACCAAATGCCCATGGGTGCCCAAGGGATAGGCAGCAAAGGAGCAATAATGACAGCGAGTGGGACAAAAGGGAATGCCCACGTAGATTGACACCCGACGACGACTTTCCGGGGTAAAAAACCGGCGCTGGCTGTGAACCACCTGCATCAACAGCTCAATTTTATCGAACCTCATCCGGTAGACGTCCCGAAGCAGTTCCTCAATCCTTGCCTCCGACAAGCCTTGGTCAAGATAGCGATGCACCATCTTGGTGGGACGAACTCCCACCAGAATCCCCCAAGGGGGCTCCTCCACACCAAATCCCGCGGTTAAGAGCTGCTGAACCATCCCCTTAACTCGTTCCTGCCGGCGCTGTTCCCACTGCCAAGGAGCATAATTGCCCTGACCGATCTCCCGATCACAGTCCGACAATTCGATAAGGTCACCTTGACGCAGAATTCGCCCTGTAATGTTCAGTCCGGCTCCATCGGTCTTGACCTCAATGGATATTCCAGCATCGCCCTCAGCCGTCCCAGCGCCGCCATCGGTATGGATCTCGGCCCGGGGAAAGACACTGAGAATTCCTTGGATTCCCGTCTGCTGTAGCTGCGGAGGGTTGACTTCGAGGAAAATCTTGGGCTTATAAGCCAGCATACGAGCATCAGGCATCTTCCCAGCCTCCAACGCCAATCCCCTGCAGTGCCTGAGCCAAGGTACATCCCGGACCATGTCCGGGCAGCACCTGCAAATTTCCTGGCAGCTGCGCCAAGCGGTGCAGAGAGTTGTACAATTGCGCACCGGAGCCTCCCGGAAGGTCGGTGCGGCCATACCCTCCACAAAAGAGGATATCCCCACTAAACAGGTAACCGTGGCCGAGGCAGCAGATACTGCCGGGACTGTGCCCTGGGGTGGCTAAAATTTGAAAGTCCAACGAGCCACAGCTTATCCTGTCGCCCTCCTCCAAGACTCGATCCGCCGGCGGCGCCGAGATAGCTTGACCAATGAAGGCTTGAGACAAGTTGGCAACGGGGTCGGTAATAATAGGGCTATCGGCTCGATGCACCATTACCTTTGCGCCAGGCCACAACTCTTTGCACAGACCTGCGCCGGCAATGTGATCAAAGTGGCCATGGGTGAGCAAAATCGCCTCCAAGGTGATACCCTCTTCCAAGAGCCCTTCCAATCGCTCGGTAAGATCCGCGGCCGGGTCAATCACCATCGCCACCTGCTCTTCTCTATCCACTACCAAATAACTATTGGCATCAAGCAACGCTGCCTGATGTCGCAGAATCTCCAAACCTGACACCCACTTTCCCCACAGAACTAACCCGATGCCATGCCCTTAGAATTCCTTGCTGCTGTCCAGGAGCAAGGTTACCGGTCCGTCGTTAACCAGCCCCACTTTCATATCGGCCCCAAAGACACCGGTACCTACCTTCAGCCCGCTGGCACGTAGGTCCGCGGCTACCCTTTCATACAAAGCTTCCGCCAGCTCCGCCTTCGCGGCGGCAGTGAAGCTGGGCCGTCGCCCCCGACGACAATCACCATATAAAGTAAACTGCGAGACTAAGAGGATCTCGCCTCCGATATCCTTAACGGACAAGTTTAGCTTCCCCTGGGAATCGGGGAAAACCCGCAGGTTAATCAGCTTGTCCACAATGTAAGATGCATCCTCATCGGTGTCCGTTGCCGAAACTCCCAACAGGACTAGCAATCCCCGCTGAATCCGGGATATCTCCCTTTCTTCAACCACAACCTGAGCCTCTGCCACCCGCTGGACTACCGCCCGCATCTAACTCCCCCTTCTGCCTTAGTTCAGCCTGGCTCGCTGGACCCCCAATACCCCATCGACCTGACGCAGTTTCCGAATGAGGTCATGCAGGCGATCTAGGTCAGAGATATTCACCGTCAAGCTGATATTGGCCAACCGATCCCGAGAGGTCCTGGCGTTAACCGCACCAACACTGGCCTTGTTCTCATTCACGGTATTGACAATGTTCGCTAGGATGTTTCTGCGATCTATGGCTTCGATCTCGATACCCACCGGGTAGTTCTGGGTCTCATCGGCATTCCACTCAACCTCGATGGCCCGCTCCGCCGGTAGGCTCTTGACGTTGGGACAATCGATGCGATGCACTGAGACTCC
This sequence comes from Bacillota bacterium, assembly GCA_012727955.1. Taxonomy (NCBI): domain Bacteria; kingdom Bacillati; phylum Bacillota; species Bacillota bacterium. The sequence goes on along the minus strand of JAAYGB010000024.1, from coordinate 15,217 downwards.
TCGACCTCGGGTGATGTATCCGATAATCTGGTCACCGGGAACGGGGCGACAACACTTAGACATCCGCACCAGGAGATTGTCCATCCCCCTTACCCGAACGCCGGGACCATACCGGGTTCGCTTCGGTGGAGCCGGGGCCACCTCCTTGCGATCGCTGGGATCATCCACCCCAATGATTTTGTGGAGCACTTGTCTAGGAAGAATCTTCCCAAAGCCCACGGCAGCCAACAAGTCATCGGCTTCGGCGTATCCGTACCGGTGAGCAACATCCTGCAGCACCTGTTCCTTGAAGACCGCGGCCATCTCCACCCCAGCTTTGCGTACTTCCCGTTCCAGCATCGTTCGGCCCTTGGCCACATTCTCCTCCTGTTGCTGGCCTCGGAAGTAACTGCGGAGCTTACTGCGAGCCTTAGACGTCTGCACAAACTTGAGCCAGTCGGGACTGACCGAGGGAGTCTTAGCCGTTAAGATCTCCACAATATCTCCGTTCTTCAGCTCATAGTCCAAGGGAACGATTCTACCGTTTACCTTGGCTCCTGTGCACCGCAAACCAATGTCGGTATGAACGCTAAAGGCAAAATCCACGGGCGTAGATCCAGCGGCCAGATTCTTAACGTCTCCCTTCGGGGTAAAGACAAATACCTCATCCTCGAAGAGATCGATCTTCAAAGCCGCCATGAATTCTTCGGGCTCCTTCATCTCCCGAAGCCACTCCATCACCTGACGCAACCACGCGACCTTTTCCTCGAATTCCTGAGTCCGCTTCGGATACCCTTCCTTGTACAACCAGTGAGCGGCAATTCCCATTTCCGCGGTGCGATGCATTTCCCAGGTACGAATCTGCACCTCAAAGGGGTCGCCTTTGGGACCGATTACCGTAGTGTGCAGGGATTGATACATGTTGGACTTTGGCATGGCTATATAGTCCTTAAAGCGACCGGGCACCGGTTTCCACATGGTGTGAACAATCCCCAGAACTCCGTAGCAATCCTTGATTGAATCTACAATCACCCGAACCGCCAACAGGTCATAGATCTCCTCAAACTGCTTACCCTGAGACTGCATCTTTTGGTAGATGCTGTAAAAGTGCTTCGGTCTGCCGGTAATCTCAGCGGCGATCCCCATTTCCCGAAGGCGCTTCTGGAGTTGTTCCTTCACTTGTTCGATATCGGTTTCCCGCTCTTGCCTTTCCTTGGCTACCAGCTGGCGCAGCTGATAGTAGGCCTCCGGCTCCAGATGCCGCAGCGCCAAATCCTCCATTTCCCACTTGAGGGCCCAAATACCCAGCCGGTGGGCCAAGGGGCTGTAGATTTCCAGAGTCTCCTCGGCAATCCGTCGTTGTCGCTCCGGCGATAGATACCGCAAGGTGCGCATATTGTGCAACCGGTCGGCTAACTTGATCATCACCACTCGTAGATCCTCCGCCATAGCCAGAAACATTTTTCTCAGGTTCTGGGCTTGGCTTTCTTCCCGGGTCTCGAAGGACATATTGGTCAGTTTGGTTACTCCCTCAACCAACAGGGCAATCTCATCACCGAACTCCTCAACAATGGTCTGGAGGGTGACGTCGGTGTCCTCCACTACATCGTGTAACAAACCGGCACAAATGGTGACGGTGTCCATCTCCAGATCCGCCAAGATCATCGCCACTTCTCGGGGGTGTTGAAAAAAGGGCTCCCCCGAGTCTCGACGCTGCCCAGCATGGGCCCTACTTGCCGTATGATAGGCCCGCTCGATTAACTCAATATCGGCACCGGGGTTATAGGCCATCACCTTATTAATTAACTGTTGTAGACTCATATCGCAGATCACCACCTTTCCCGTGGAATTCTTGGTAAATGCTATCTCGTACAACGAAACCCGTCACAGGCGACGGGTTCCCACAACTATAGATGATTCGCGATTAGTGCATTTGCCCAAAACCCTTGAAATGGGGCATTTTACTGATCATATTTGACCAATGCACACACATCATAATCCGCTAACTTCTCTCGACCCTTGAGATATTCTAGCTCAATCAAGAATAGGAAGCCAGCGATCTCACAGCCCAACTCTTCGACTAGGCTCGCGGCAGCGCTGATGGTGCCACCGGTTGCCAATAAGTCATCGACAATAATAATCTTCTGGCCAGGTTTAATCGCATCCCGGTGGATTTCCAGGGCATCGGTCCCGAACTCCAAATCATACTCGCCCCTGAAAACCTCTCCCGGAAGCTTGCCAGGCTTACGAATCAAGGTAAATCCCAATCCCAGTTCATAGGCCAAGGGAGCCCCAAAGAGGAACCCACGAGACTCAACGCCAACGATTTGGTCAATATCTTTGGTACGACAGTACTCCGCCATTTGCTGAATGGTATAGCGAAACGCCTCAGGATCCGCCAGCAAAGTGGTAATGTCCTTGAAACTAACGCCTTTGTGAGGAAATCCTTCAATCACCCTGATTTTGCTCTTAAGGTCCATAAGTAAACTTCCTTTGCCGATAAATTCTCAAACCCCAGCAGTCTCCTAGACCGCTTCCGCTAGTTTCGCCAGCATTTGCCGCAAAAGCGACATTGGGCGCTGCGAGGCTGACTCAATCCACTTCTCCATTCTTTCCCTACTCTGAACGACATTATTATACCGTACCGAAAGTTCCAAGTCTAGTCTGTTCTTGGGCGCTTCCCCTAGCACCAAGCCAGTTTCAGAGAACTGGCACAGTCCCAGTTCGACAAAAACCTCCAGGGCCCTAAGCAAACCCTGACGAGTAAGCCTGAGCCGAGGTCCGATGTCCAGAAAAAGCTCCTCAAGGGGTTCTGCAACGCCGACGGTACAAAGGCGGTATAACTCTACATAGATGCGGCGCAACTGATCAGCATCGGGCCAAGACCACGCCAATAGCTGTCGAGCCTGAGTCGAATCCATCTCATCAAATAGCAGATGAACAGCACCTTGCCTAGACTGGCATTGCTGAGCCAGGTGCCAGAGGTAATAGGGACTAGGGGGAAGGTGGTAAACCAGCAGATCCGGATGTGGCCCCAATAGGGATGAAGGCAGCTGGTCAGCGTCGGTGACAATCACCCGCCACGGCAATTCCTGATGATAGCACAGGCATTCATCCTGCAAACTTTGCTCCATCTGGTGGCTGTAGACGGTGATCCCACCAGACAAACCGGGAAAGGCGGCAGCAATATTGTCGGCCAAAGCGCAGGCAAAGCCTACCCGATTCACCCAGATCACCAAGGGATTGGCGCTGGCGCCGATCACATCCCGGAGATAGTCGCCCTTGTTCTCGCCTCTGCCATCCAGCCATCGACAATCAGACAAGGCCGGTGCCGGCGTGCCTTCCCCTTCCAACAACCCAAAGGCCTCCACATGGTCATAGGCGGTACTTTCCGGCAACCCCTGAAACCGATCCGAGATCCGACTCAAGAGACTCGCCCGCAAGTACTCCTGGGCAATCTTAATATCCTTGATCTTGGGCTGAAGGCTGCGCTCACCGTTAAATTCATTAATGTCTGGACAATAAGCGATATCCACGTGGGATAGATGGAGTAAGTCCTCCTTCATGGCCCCGAAACCGAAGGCAATCCCCTGCCGAATTCCCGTCTCCGGGGCAAAATACAACTGCAGATGCCGGTGTTCTTTACCTACGGCCCGCACTTCCCGCAAGGGCACACCTCGGCTGGTCAAAACCGGGGGTGGATTATCGGGACCGAAGGGCGCAAAAAGATTCAGTTCCTCCACCAGACGAAAGCTCAGGTCTGACAGCGCCACCTCCGCCTCAGCCAGCAGTCTGGGAATCAGGTCCTCTGGGGTCAGCCACTGATCCGCTACCTGGTTAATCCGTTGGCGCAGCTCCGTTAGCTTGTCCTGCCGCAAGGAAATCCCCGCAGCCATGGTATGCCCGCCATACCCCACCAGCACCTCGTGACATTCCTTGAGTGCAGCAAAAAGATCGAAGCCATCGATACTGCGAGCTGAGCCTTTGCCGATGCCATCCTCTAGGGCAACGACAATAACCGGACGATAGTAGCGTTCCACTAGCCTTGAGGCAACTATTCCTATCACTCCGTGGTGCCAGCCCTCCTTGGCCACCACCAACACCTTATCGGTGAGATAGCTTTTCGATTCTTCTACCAAGGCGATGGCCTCTTGCAGGATCTCTGCCTCTAGGCTGCGCCGACTGGCATTGTACTCGTCCAATGTCTCGGCGATTTCCTTGGCCCGAGCGTAGTCGGCAGTGGTGAGCATCTCCACTACCTTGCCAGCATCGTCCATCCGCCCCATGGCATTGATGCGGGGGGCAAGTCCAAAACTAACGGTAGTTGCCGACAGGGTCTCGGGTGTGACCCGAGCAACCTCCATCAGTGCCTGAATTCCCAGATTAGCGCTCGCCGCCATCCGCTCCAGGCCATACTTGATAATAGCTCGATTTTCCCCATGGACAGAGGCCACATCGGCAATGGTGCCCAGTGCCACCAGATCCAGCCACTCGGTTCCCACCTCATCCCAACGGTCCGGGGCACCGCCCACGGTGTGGAGCAGGGCCTGGGCTAATTTGAAGGCCACGCCAACGCCCGCCAGATGGGGAAAGGGATACCGACAATCACTGCGATGGGGGTCGATCACCGCTTCAGCCGCCGGCAATTCCCGGCCCGGTTGATGGTGATCCGTCACCACCACTTGCATTCCCAACCGCTGAGCAAGAGCGACTTCCTCCACGGCAGTCACGCCGCAGTCCACGGTGATCAACAGCTTGCTGCCCCGCTGTGCCAGGTCGTAGATCGCCGCCTCATTTAAACCATAGCCCTCATCAATCCGATGGGGAATATAATAATCGACGTGGGAAACACCCAGTCGCCGAAAGACATTGATGAGCAAAGCCGCACTAGATGTGCCATCAACGTCATAATCGCCGTAAATGGTGATTGGCAGTCCAGCCTCCATGGCGGCGACGATGGTTGCTACCGCCCGGTCCATGTCCGCTAACCCATAGGGGGAGTGTAACTGAGACAGAGATGGATAGAGAAACTCCTGCGCGGCTTTGGGGGTAGTAATTCCTCGATTTAGCAGCAGCTGAGCTGTGATGGGACTAATGCCAACTGCCTGTGCCAGAACGCGAGCCCGTTCCGGGTCATTAGGTTGAATCATCCACCGGGTCTCGGCCAGTGCAGTCACGAAAAAACCTCCTCGTACAGACAAAGAAACCGCCCTTGGGGCGGCTTTTCACACCTTAGTCAGCATTTCGGCATTGGCAAAGCAAAGTCCTGCAGTCCAGTCTTGCAAGCTACGATCTACAAGATAGGCAGCCTTAGAATATGGCTCGCAGCAAGAGAATCAGGATCCACGTTGCCACCAACCACTCCATCATCACTTCAACTAACATGCTGCCGGCCACGGCCAGGGCAGAGAGTATCCCCCTCTGCAGTCCAGCTCCCACCACCAGTGCCCTAGCTAACACCACCAAGATCGGAGCAGCGAGAAGACCTATGGGACCCATGACCATACTCCCTAAAATTGAAGCAATAAAGATTCCCCAAGCCGGTACCTCCACCTGTCCGAATCTTCTGGCCAGTCTTGCTCCCAATAGGTACCCGACAAAGTAGTTGACCAAGGTCAACAATCCCGCCAGCAGTAGAGTACCGGTACCAATTACCGCAAAATCCGTGACAATCCCATATCCAATCAATGCCGCCAAGGACAGCGGCAGACCCGGTAGGGCCGGCAGAATCGAGCCCAACCATCCCACCACTGCCAGCAGCAGACACAGGATTTCCCATCCCGATAGGTCCATTGCCTCACTCTCGCTTTCTAGCCCACCCTTCTTGGCGGTCTACGGTGGATACGATGATAAAGAAAAGCCGGCTCCTGGTCCGAGCCGGCTGTCATGTACCTTAGTTAGATGATCAGCAATATGATAGTCAGAAGAAGAAACAGCACAGCCAACGTTGTTGTTGCTTTTTCCAACGTTGCTTCCAATCGAGTGGGTTTGTCAAAAAACATCTGTGCTCCACCACCGATTGATCCCAGTCCTTCTCCCTTACTTTCCTGTAAGACTATCGCTACGATCAATCCTAGCGACACGATGAGTTGCAAAACCATGAGCACTGTTTCCATGCAGACACCCCCTCTCCTGATTGGGGCCGTACTTGTTTTCTTACCAACCTATTGTATCACGAAAGGGGTCATGCCTACAACTACTACTTGCGGTTATAGAAGGCAGCCATACCAGGATATTGGGCCATTTCCTCCAAACCGTCCTCGATCCGCAGCAGTTGGTTGTACTTAGCTACGCGGTCGGTACGGGAAGGAGCACCGGTCTTGATCTGGCCGGCATTGGTGGCAACGGCAATATCCGCGATGGTGGTGTCCTCGGTCTCACCGGAGCGATGGGAAATAACAGCAGTGTAGCCTGCCCGCTTTGCCATCTCAATGGCGTCGAGGGTCTCCGTCAAGGTACCAATCTGGTTAACCTTAATCAAGATGGAGTTGGCAACACCCATCTCAATACCCCGGCTCAGCCGCTTGGTATTGGTGACAAACAAGTCGTCTCCCACCAACTGCACCCGATCGCCGAGTCTTTCGGTAAGCTTCTTCCAGCCATCCCACTCATCTTCGCTGAGGGGGTCTTCAATGGAAAGAATCGGGTACTTGTTGACCAGGTTCTCGTAGAACTCGATCATCTGGTCGGTATCCCGAACCACGCCTTCACCTTTGAAGTGGTACTTGCCATCGGCAAAGAGCTCAGTGGAAGCTACGTCCAAAGCGATGCCAACCTCTTCACCGGGCTTGTATCCTGCCTTCTCGATGGCCTCAAGGATGACCTCAATGGCCTGCTCATTGGAGCTGAGGTTAGGAGCAAAGCCACCCTCATCACCCACAGCAGTATTGAGACCCTTAGCACTCAGAACGGCCTTGAGACTGTGAAATACCTCGGCACCCATCCGCAAGGCGGAAGCAAAGTCCTTGGCACCTACGGGCATGATCATGAACTCCTGGATGTCAACGTTGTTGTCGGCATGCTCGCCACCGTTGAGGATGTTCATCATCGGTACCGGTAGGGTCTTAGAGTTGACGCCGCCTAGATACTGATACAGCTCCAGGCCACAGCTTTGGGCCGCTGCCTTAGCCACCGCCAGGGAGACACCCAAAATCGCGTTGGCACCGAGCTTACCCTTGTTCTCAGTACCATCGATCTCGATCATAGTCTTGTCCACCAGGACCTGATCCAAAGCACTGAGGCCTACGAGTTCTGGGGCCAGCACTTCATTGACATTCTCAACGGCCTGCAGGACACCCTTGCCGAGATAGCGGTTCTTGTCGCCATCCCGCAATTCCACTGCCTCAAAGGCACCGGTGGATGCACCGGAGGGCACAATGGCTCGACCAAAGGAGCCATCCATCAGGACAACTTCTACCTCAACGGTAGGATTGCCACGGGAGTCGAGAACTTCACGGGCGTATACGCTTTCAATTAGGGACATATCCCTCACCTCGCTATATGTAATGAGTATTACCCGAAGATATTTACCCCGGGTAATACTATGACTAACGAACTAGCAACGACTTTCCAGTCATTTCCTCAGGCTGCTCCAGTTCCAGCAAATCCAGTACCGTCGGAGCCAGATCGGCTAAGATTCCGTCTTGCAAAGAGACATCTTCCAGATCCGAGATCAACACCACTGGAACCAAATTGGAGGTATGGGCCGTGTGGGGCTCACCGGTCTCGTAGTCCACCATCTGCTCAGCGTTACCATGATCGGCAGTCAGGAGGACGTATCCACCGATCTCCTGCATCGCCTCCACTACTTTGCCAACGCCAGCGTCGACGGCCTCCACGGCGGCAACCGCGGCAGGAATACTGCCGGTATGGCCCACCATATCACAGTTGGCGAAGTTGAGTACAATCAAGTCAAATTCCCGACTGCGAATCAATTCTACCGCCGCATCGGCCACCTCAGGAGCACTCATCTCTGGCTGCAAATCATAGGTGGCAACCTTGGGTGACGGGATTAGTTTCCGTACCTCACCTGGAAATTCCTTCTCCTCACCACCGCTGAAAAAGAAGGTGACGTGGGCGTACTTTTCCGTTTCAGCGATTCTCAGCTGCTTCATCTGGTTATTGGCCACGACTTCCCCCAAAGTATTCCGCAAATCCTGGGGCGGATAGGCAAAGGGAGCCTTAATGGTCTCATCGTAGCGGGTCATCCCCACAAAGGTGACCTCGGGATGCTCCGGGGGTCGGGTAAATCCAGCGAACTCTTCATCGACAAAGGCTCTGGTAATTTGCCGAGCCCGGTCGGCACGGAAGTTGAAGAAGAGAACGGAATCCCCATCCTTAATGGGTCCCACGGGATTACCCTGCTCATCGACGACGACGGTGGGAATTACAAATTCGTCGGTCTCATCAGCCCCATAGGCTGTAGTCACCGCTTCCACTCCGGAGGTAGCCCGACGACCTTCACCTAGTACCAGGGCACGATAGGCCTTTTCCGTCCGCTCCCAGCGCTTATCCCGATCCATGGCATAGTACCGACCGCTAACGGTGGCTATTTGCCCGATCCCAATCTCATCGATCTTGGCCTGCAGTTCCTCGATATACTCCTTGGCACTGCTGGGCGGCACGTCTCGCCCATCCAAAAAGGCATGGACGTAAACTTCCTTGACACCGTTGGCCTTCGCCATCTCCAGGAGAGCGTACAGGTGCTCACTGTGGCTGTGAACCCCGCCGGGAGACACCAGACCCATCAGGTGTAAGGCGCTGCCTCGATCCCTAGCCGCCTCCATGGCGTGTAACAACCATTGGTTGGTTTCGAACTCGCCGTCCCTGATAGACTTGCTGATCCGAGCCACATCTTGATAAACAATTCGCCCGGCACCGATATTCAAGTGCCCCACATTGGAGTCACCCATCTGCCCAGCCATCAGCCCCACGGCTTCCCCTGAGGCTTGCAAGGTAGCCCGAGGATATTGGGCAAATATGCGATCCAGATTAGGCTTATTGGCTAGCTTTGTAGCATCACCCTCATCCCGGGGATTGAGTCCAAAGCCATCGAGGATCATTAAACAAACTGGATGCTTTGCTTTCACCTGCTTAACCCCCTTTAGGGAGTCTGATCAGTTACGAAATTAACGATACGCGCAAAACTGTCAGCCTCTAAACTTGCTCCTCCAACTAGTGCGCCGTCAATATCAGACTGTCCCATTAATTCATCAACATTCCCTGGTTTGACACTACCACCATATTGAATTCGAATCTCATCGGCTACCTTCTCATCGTACAATTCTGCGACAACTTGGCGAATTAACGCAATGGTTTCATTAGCCTGTTGAGAGGTTGCTGTCTGACCAGTCCCTATTGCCCAGATGGGTTCATAAGCAATGATCACAGCCGCGGCATTCTTTGCATCCACGCCGGCAAAGGCGCCCTTGACCTGGGTGGTGACTACCTCTTCCGTCTGACCGCTTTGCCGTTGCTCCAGACTCTCACCAACACAGACAATGGGGATCAAACCATGGCTTTGAGCGGCCTTCAGCTTCTTATTCACCGTCTCATCGGTTTCCCCAAAATACTGCCGCCGTTCCGAGTGACCGATGATGACATATTTCACTCCCAAGGCGGTGAGCATTCCCGGAGAGACTTCACCGGTGTATGCCCCTTCCTCTTCCCAGAACACGTCCTGGGCCCCCACGGCAATGTTGCTGCCCTCGGTTGCTCGCACCAAGTCAGCCAAGGCCGTAAAGGGTGCACAGATAACTACCTCTCTATCCTTAACCTTGTCCACCAAGGGTTTAAGCTCATTTACCGTCTCCACAGCCTCTTCGGCTGTCTTGTACATCTTCCAGTTGCCGGCAATTACCGGAACCCGCATGCGAACACCCCTTTGGATCGCCCCGAAGGAGCACCTTCGATTAGGCTATGAACTATGATTGTACAATAAATCTATCAGCTATTTGTCGTTCAAAGCAGCGACTCCAGGTAGCTCCTTCCCTTCCAGGAACTCCATGGACGCTCCACCACCGGTGGAAACATGGCTCATCTTATCGGACAAACCGGCCTGCTCCACGGCAGCAGCAGAGTCTCCACCGCCGATAATAGTAATGGCATCGCTCTCGGCCAACACCGACGCCAATCCAGTGGTTCCCTTGGCAAAGGCCGGCATTTCAAATACACCCATGGGACCGTTCCAGACCACGGTTGCCGCTTTGGCGACGGCCTCCTTAAACAACTCCAGGGTCTTGGGCCCGATGTCTAGACCCTGCCAGCCAGCAGGAATCTCATCCGCGGCCACTACCTTATGCTCAGCATCCGCGGCAAACTCGGAGGCAACGGTGATATCCACAGGCAAGAGGAACTCTACACCCTTGGCCTGGGCCTTGTCCATCATCTCTTTGGCCAGTTCGATCCGCTCTTCATCCAACAGCGAATCGCCAACCTCATAGCCCTTGGCCTTCAGGAAGGTGTAGGCCATCCCACCACCGACAATGAGAGTGTCTACCTTATCGATCAGGTTATTGATCAGCCCAATCTTGTCAGAGACCTTAGCTCCTCCCAAAATAGCCACAAAGGGACGCTTCGGGTTATCCAAGGCGCCACCCAAGAACTCGATTTCCTTCTGCATCAGATAGCCGGCAACCGCGGTATCGATATACCGAGTTACACCTTCGGTAGAGGCATGGGCTCTGTGGGCAGCTCCAAAGGCGTCGTTAACATACACGTCAGCCAGCTCTGCCAAGGCCTTGGCAAACTCCGGATCATTCTTCTCTTCACCGGGATGGAACCGGACATTTTCCAGGAGCAAGACATCGCCATCTTCCATGGCTGCTACCGCTTGCTTCACCTCATCGCCGATGCAATCATCGGTCTTCTTTACCTCACGACCCAACAATTCCGACAAGCGTTTGGCGACGGGATCAAGGCGCATCTCGTCTACTACCTTGCCCTTAGGACGTCCAAAGTGGGAAACCAGAATTACCCTGCCACCCTTGTCAGACAAAGCCTTGATGGTTGGCAAGGCAGCGCGAATCCGCTTGTCATCAGTGATTTCCCGCTGGTCGTTAACAGGAACGTTGAAGTCAACACGGACCAGTACCCTTTTACCCTGAACGGAGATATCATCGATGGTCTTTTTATTCATCGCATCCACCACCTATATTTCAAGAAGTCACATATAGCTGTACACAGCAACCCCCGTCACCAAAGCTTTGGAGACAGGGGTGCTCGAATTACCGTTTGACCTATTAAGCCTTGCTGGCCATGTACTCTACCAGGTCTACGACTCGGCAGGAATAACCCCACTCGTTATCATACCAGGAGACAACCTTGACCATGTCGTCGGCCATCACAGTGGTTAGACTGGCATCGACAATCGAGGAGCGGGAATCGCCCTTGAAGTCCATGGACACCAGCTCCTTGGGCTCATAGCCGAGGATACCCTTGAGTTCGCCTTCAGCAGCCTCGCGCAAGGCATTGTTGACCTCTTCGGCGGTAACGGACTTGCTCAGTTTTACCGTCAAGTCGACTACCGAAACGTCGGGAGTGGGAACCCGCATGGCAAAGCCATCGAGCTTACCCTTCAACTGAGGCAGTACCAAAGCCACGGCAGCAGCAGCACCGGTAGTGGTGGGAATAATGCTCATTGCAGCGGCCCGAGCTCTGCGGAGATCCTTATGGGGCAAGTCCAAGATATTCTGGTCATTGGTATAGGCGTGAACGGTGGTCATCAGACCGTGCTCAATCCCGAAGACCTTATCCAATACATAAGCCACCGGTGCTAGACAGTTGGTGGTACAGGAAGCATTGGACACAACGTGGTGGTTAGCGGGATCGTATTGATCCTCGTTGACACCCATGACAATGGTAATGTCTTCGTTCTTGGCGGGAGCAGTGATGACAACCTTCTTGGCGCCACCCTCGATGTGAGCCATGGCAGATTCCTTGGTCCGGAAAACACCAGTGGACTCAACAACGTACTCTACACCAAGGTCTCCCCAACCAATGTTCTTGGGATCACGCTCAGCGCTAACCCGAATCCGCTTGTCGCCAACGACGATGTAATCACCGTCGACCTCGACTTCCTCCGGGAAGGTCCCATGTACAGAGTCATACTTCAGCAGGTGAGCCAAGGTCTTTGCATCGGTCAGGTCGTTGATGGCAACGATGTCAATATTGGGGTTGCCAAAAGCGTACCGGAACACTAGGCGGCCGATTCGACCAAACCCATTGATACCAACTTTGATTGCCACGTAAATCTCCTCCTTAGGGTAATGTTCCAAGTGTAGTTATCTCCTCAAAACTTGAGGAAAAACATTCTCAATCCTGATCTTCACCGGGCCAGTGGTTTATTCAACCAGATCCAGCATCTGCCTGGCAGCGCCCTCATCGGTGATCCAAACCCTTTGATAGCGATTGGACATTACAGCCAACGCCGCCTCCGCCTTTGATTTGCCTCCGCCTACGGCAATCACCACATCGACATGGTCCAGGTCTTCCATCCTCATTCCCAGACTGGAGGTTGCGTAAACAATGCGCCCATGACGATCGAAATAGTAGCCGAAGGCTTCTCCCACCGCGCCCAGTTCTTTTAGACGTTGAATCTCCTCCGACGACATTCCCCGCCGCCGGGCCATTTCCTCGGCGGTGCCGATACCATGGACAACGATATCGGCTCCCTTGATTAGGGCCAACAACTCGGCAATTTTCGGCTCTGACGCCAGGGACTGCAGAGCCTCGGCACCAATGTCGTCGGGAACATGCAGCAGGCGGTAGCGAGCCCCCAGATGCTGGGCCAGTCCCGCGGCCACGGTATTAGCTTGCTTTTCTACTTCCTCCCCTAGTCCTCCCCTGGTGGGTACCACGGTAATATCAAAGCGTCGTGGCACCGGGGGAAAACTCCGGGACACCTCTGCCAAGGTGGTACCACCGGTTACCGCCAAAACAAGGCCATCCCTTAAAACACCAATCAGATATTTAGCGGTAACTTTTGCCATTTCCTGCTTGACGGAACTATCAATGTCAGAATCTCCCGGAACGATAATCACCGTATCCAGTTGCAGCCGCTGGGCAAGACGTTGCTCTAGCTCAAAAAGGCCCCGCAAGTGCCTCACCGGCTCCTCCAATTCTTCCAGAATCCGGCGGCCATCCTCAGTGATCCGCATCCCGGTGGACCTGGTCGCCACCAGTCCCTGCTCAATTAAGATCTCCACTTCGTTGCGGACCATTCTTTCCGACATCTGTACCTGCGTTGCCAAGCTCCTGCGTCCAATGGGCTGAGCAAAACCAATTGCCCGGAGGATAGCATAGCGCCTTTCCAACAACTCATCGATTTCCGGTAGGATTTTTCGCAATGTATTTACCCGGTCCATACCAGCACCAACCTCATGTGTAACTGGGCGGAGCGCTGGCCAAAAAATGTCCCGCAAGCACACATTCCGTCCCACTCATGGCAAAAAAATTCAGTCCTTTCGATATTTCTAGGCCTTTCCAGGTAACTCCTGCCATTAAATTAGTTAAAATCATGTATCTAAACCCTCGGCTCCCTTAGTGTTGGTAAGCTCCTTGGCCAGTTTCTCGATCCTGCGCATCCGATGATTCACCGCGGATTTGCTAATCGGCGGATCTAACAGGGTTCCCAACTCCTTGAGACTGGCGTAGGGATAGTCCAAGCGCAGCCGCGCCACACCCTGAAGGGACTTGGGCAGTTTGCTCAGCCCAATGGTATCTGCCAATACCTTAATCGCTCGGATCTGCTCCATGGCCGCCTTCACCGTCTTATCCATGTTCGCGGTTTCACAATTTACTCGGCGATTAACCTGATTGCGCAGTTCCTTCCAAACTCGGATATTTTCCAGGGTCAGAAGGGCATTGTTGGCTCCAGCCATATTCAGGAAGTGGACGATTTGCTCGCCCTCTTTCACGTAAACCACCGGCACACCCTTTCTGTGGGACACGCGAAAGTCTACGTTACAGGCCTTAGCCGCCTGAACCAGCATCTCTGCCTGACCCTGTCGCTGACAAACCATCTCCAGATGGTAGTTTTTCTCCGGGTTAGTAATGGAGCCACAGGCAAGGAAGCTACCCCGCAGGAACGCTGCCATTTCCGAAGGACCCCCAGCTGTGATCACTTCAGCTAAGGCTTCCTCACTGGCCGGGAGAAAATCCAAGAGCCTGTCGTATCCCGGTTGCCGCTCTACCGCAACAATATAGGTGCGACCCTGTTGCAGGCGAATCTTGTTGCGCACCATAATGGTGACCGTCAAATCCACCAGCTTCTTGACCATGGTATAGGCTTTGCGAGCGATGGCCGCGCTGCCAACGGCGATGCTGAATCCATCTTCGATTTGCCCATTGTCCCCAGCGTAATATATAATCCCACATAGTTCACAGATCAGACCCTGGATACTCGGTGGAAAAACACGGGACAACTCCGCCTTGGCATTTTGAGAAAAGGACATTTCATCCCCACCCTAGATATATTACTCATCAAGAACTTGCTTTTGCCAGCTGACGCCTTGGAGCATTTCGGTGAAAAGGAAATGACAGGCTAAGTATTGGGGCTACCGTCGCCTACCCATGACTTCCTGTCGCCGGGGCCAGTTTCCTGCCACTATCCTGCCCCAAAGCAACTCTGTCCTATGATCCACCCAGTGACTAAGGAGGACCAACCACGATGCGCATCGCAGCAGATTATCACACCCATACCATCCACAGCCATGGCACCGGCACTGTCCTGGACAACCTCAAGGCTGCCGCGGCTAAGGGCCTAAAGGAAGTGGCCATCAGCGACCATGGTCCGGCCAACCTCTTTGGCATCGGCACAAAAGGAATCGATACCTTCCGACAGATCCGGGCTGAAATGGAGGCCGCCGCCCAGCTGGTTCCCAACGTCCGAGGGTTGCTGGGCGTTGAGGCCAACATCCTCAGCGTTGATGGTCGCCTTGACATCTCCGAAGAAGACCTGGAAATCTTCGATGTGGTTCAAGCGGGATTGCATATTCTGGTTAATCCCGGTTCCCTAAGGGACGGACTGCAGCTGACCCTGCCCAATGTCGTCGGTCGCTACTTCAAACGCACCAAAGTCGCGATGCGGGACAGGAACACCCAGGCAGTAATTGCCGCCCTGCACCGTTATCCCATCGATATCCTCACCCATCCTGGCCTGCGGGTGGATATCGATACCAAGGCCATCGCCTATCATTGTGCCCAACGGGGAACCCTGATGGTAATCAACTCCAGTCAC